>QMMS01000296.1 GCA_003647375.1 Deltaproteobacteria bacterium | reverse complement strand
GCTGATTGACTCGACACTGCCTGGAAAACTGGCGGAATGTCAGGTGTCGGATCCGGCCCAGCGGGAAATTTTCCTGGTGGAGGGTGATTCAGCCGGAGGCTCGGCCAAGCAGGGAAGGGATCGAAAATTCCAGGCGATATTGCCCCTGAAAGGTAAAATCCTAAATGTTGAAAAGGCGCGGTTTGATAAAATTCTCCGCAGCGAAGAAATAAAAAATATCATCACAGTCCTGGGCACAGGCGTTGGCAGGGAAGAATATGATATAGAAAAACTCCGGTACCACAAAATCGTCATCATGACAGATGCCGATGTTGATGGCTCCCATATACGGACACTGCTCTTGACCTTTTTTTACAGGCAGTTTCCTGAAGTGATAGAAAATGGATATTTATATATTGCCCAACCCCCCCTATTAAAATTGGGCAAAGGTAAAAACGAGATTTATTTAAAGGATGAACAGGATTTCAATGAGTATATATTGAAACGCACCTGTGAAAAGAAAGTTGTCTCCTATGGAAAGGAAAAAGAGGAATTGTCCAACCACAGGTTGATGATTTTTCTGGGTAATTTAGCGGAATACTACAAAGTCCTCACCAATATCGAAAAAAGAGGATTTTTTCAGGATTTGACCGAGGCCGTTATCCGGCAAAGCATTATCCTTAAAAAATTTCTTGGGGATGAAGATCAGATGATGGTGTTGAAGCAAGAACTTGCAAAACAACAATATGAAACAATCGACCTGAAATGGAATAATGAATTAGATACGTTTGAAATGACAGTCATTCCCATGGCCGAACTTAAAAGCGAACTATTGATAAAAAATCCGTTTATAACAGATGTCGGTCCCATCAAAATAGGTAAGAGCCTTGTGTATTCCGCGGATTTTCAAAAAGCCAGGATCCTCGGAAAGAAAATTTTCAAACATGATTTCCCGCCGTTCGTGGTAACGACCAAAGAAAAGGAAGACCAAGGCATTGTGTTTGAAAACAAAAAAGCGCTTTTGGTTCATCTTATCGATGAAGGCAAAAAGGGCCTCAGTATTCAACGGTATAAAGGTCTGGGTGAAATGAATCCAGAGCAACTATGGCAGACAACCATGAACCCGGAGAAACGTACGTTGCTTCAGGTAAGAATAGAAGATGCCGTGGAGACGGATGAAATCTTCACCATTTTGATGGGGGACGAGGTCGAACCCAGAAGGGAATTTATACAGAACAACGCACTGTCGGTCAGTACCCTGGATATCTAAAGCGATTGTCGATCTTACCGCATCTACGGCGTCAGATGCCATACCGCATAGTCCACTATTTGGTCTTCGCTCTTCGAGCTACGCCCCAACAAGAGCGGAACGACATCTTCTCCCGCGGGGCGGGATTTCGCTATGCTCAACTTGCTTAGCTACGGCAACCTCGACAAGCGCTCGTGCCCATCCACAAATGGTCTTTTTCCGCGATATCGGCGTTGGATGACATGATTTAACTCCTCAAAATAGCACGCTATTACTCCGGGTTAAATCTGTCGTCCGCCTTGATCTCACGAAAAAATCCTCATTTCTGGACGGACACTAGACTAAAATAAACAATCAAATAAAAAAATAGCGTTGCCTCGGCTACGCTATTTTTTTGTTTGAAGGAACGAACTTCTTGTCATTTCCGCACCCACCGAACAATTACCACGCACATGAATATTGGTGATCATTTTCTGTTTTCAATAGATTCGGATGAATGTTTTTTCTTGATTCAAAACGAGACAAATGGGAAGAATAAGTAAATCAGCGATGACAGAGGGATGGTGGGTGTTTGTAAAAATGTTATAATAATAAAATTGTTTTACAATTTTATCAAGCGTGGCGTTGCCGCTTAAAATGTGATTTCAAGTCGTACAGTGAGGAGCAACATGAATATTCATATGATAAAAGCGAGGGATCTACCGGATCTCTGGTTTCAGGCGGTTCATGATATTCTGGATAATGGACGTCGGTTCAATATTGACAGGGGGTCCTATGCGGGACAAACACGACTGGAATACGATTATTTCTGCGGTCACGTCCTGCATCCCTATACCGAGCCGTTGTTGCCGGATATTCCGTCTTCCTGTGGTATTCCAAATCCAGTGGAAGAGGCTTATATATATGGGGGAGAGGGATACCAGCGGTCTTATATCGAATACCTTATGACGGGCCACAAAGAACCTGGCGAGTCCTACACCTATGGCGAACGGCTGACCCGGGCGCCCATTACCCGCAGCAAGCTGGAGTGGTGGCAGCTCGGCAATACGGAAATCATCGACAAAAGGGATGTTGATGGGAAAATAGTCTTTGAGAACGAGGGCACGATTTATCTGAACCAGATTGAGTGGGTGATCGATACCTATAAAAAATTTGGGTACCGAAACAACCAGATGGTGCTTCAGGTGGCACATCCATCGGACGTCACTCTTCTGGACCCACCTTGTCTTCGGTCCATCGACACGCGCATTCAGGATGACCGGCTCAATTTTATTGTCTATTTCCGGTCCTGGGATTTGTGGGGGGGCTTGCCGGCCAACCTGGCAGGGATCCAGAACCTGAAGAGCTATATGGCTGCAGAGATCGGTGTGGAAGACGGCGAGATGATCGTCGAAAGCAAAGGTCTTCATCTGTACGGTTATGCCGAAGACTTGGCGAAACTGCGCTGTTTGCGCGCATAACGCTGCTCCGCAGAGCTATGAAATGCGGCTTTGCCGCTCTGAATCCATAATATTAAAAAACGGGATTATAACCCAAAAGAAGGTTAGTGGTATCGCGGATGGATAATCCCTGTGCGAACGTGAAAAACTCGCTCCCAAGAGACCGTAATGCCGAACAGGGCCATATCTTTAAGATGAATTTTGTATTTTGAATACCGGATGCGTTTATCGGGTTATATTTACAAACTGTTCGACATAACGGGCTCTATGGACCTCAGACAGTTTCACTTTCGCACAGGGATTATCCATCCGCTTTCGGGGGTACCTTTTTATTGGTTATGATTCCGTTAAAAAAACATCGTACAAATTTATGAATACAGCCATTCTAAGTATATTAACTGGATTAGGGGGTATGTTTGGATGGGGAATATACGATTTTTTAGGTGGTGTTTATTCCAAAAAAATAGGACCTTTTAAATCCTTCTTTTGGTCACAACTGGCGGGTTTTATATCTCTCCTTCTGCTTTTAGTCACATTCACCATAAACCTAAACATCCCTATTTTGGTAATCATCCTGCTCCCCATCGCTGCAATTGTTTATTCGGCTGGATACTTATTATTTTTCAAAGGGTTTGAGATAGGTAATGTATCGATCATAGCCGTAGTTATGAATCTGTGGGCTGTTTTCACGATGCTGTTTGCTTATATATTTATGGGCCAGCGGCTCTCCGCAATGCAGTCCTTGGGTGTCTTCATGATTATTTTCGGCGTCACTATAGCATCTTTAAATTGGAGTGATATCAAAAATCATAGTTTTAAACTTTCACTCGGCGTCAGGGAAACCGTTTTGGGCGCATTTTTCTTTGGCGTTTTTTGGAATATTAGCGAAGTTATATCTGAAAGAATTGGATGGTTACCGACAACGCTATTTGTGAAGTTTGGAATTATTATGTTCTTGCTGCTTTTTTCTTTTCTCATCAAACGTGAGCTTGTCCTTACTAAAGCGCCTAAAAAAACAAAGATAATGGTTCTAATAATGGGCAGCATAGAGGCCGGAGCCGTCGCGTTGGTTAATTATGGATTAACGATAGGCGATGCAATATTGATTACGCCCATCGCTTCTGCCTTATCGATAGTAACCATAACACTGGCCATTATATTTTTAAAAGACAAAATCACAAAAACTCAGGGGCTTGGAATGATAACAGCTATTGCTGGAATAATTGTTACTGCTTTTATCCCGGGTTAAATCTGTCGTCCGCCTTGATCTCATGCAAAAATCCTCATTTCTGGACGGACACTGGTTAGGCCATTAAATTAGAGCGACGACGTCGCGCCCGCTAAATTCGCACTGGAAAATTTAGAACTCGATGTTGTTGGGTGTCCTGGGAAAGGGTATCACATCCCGGATGTTGGTAATGCCGGTCAACAGCATGAGCAGTCGTTCAAATCCCAGACCAAAACCGCTGTGAGGCACACTGCCATACCGGCGTGAGTCCAGATACCACCAGTAGGCTTCTTTTGGAAGGCCGGCTGCGACAATACGTTTTTCAAGAATCCCGTAGCGTTCCTCCCTCTGGGAGCCACCGATGACTTCCCCGATTTGCGGTACCAGGACATCCATGGCGGCAACGGTTTGGTTGTCATCGTTCAAACGCATGTAAAAGGCTTTTATTTCCTTGGGATAGTCATAGACGATGACCGGTTTTTTGAAGTGCTTTTCGGTAAGATAGCGTTCATGTTCGGACTGCAGGTCTTTCCCAAAGTCAATTTCGAATTCGAATGAAGCATTGGAAATCTTTAAAATATTCACAGCTTCCGCATAAGGAAGACGAACAAAATCGAATTCAACAATCGATGCCAGGGTTGCCATGAGATTCTTGTCAACAAATTTTGCAAACAACTCGATATCTTCCTGGCAAGCATCCATGATGTAGGTGGTTAAAAACCGGATTATTTCTTCACCGAGATCCATATTACCTTTAAGGTCACAAAACGCCATTTCCGGTTCCACCATCCAGAATTCCGCCACGTGCCGTCGTGTATTGGAATTTTCAGCTCTGAAGGTGGGCCCGAAGGTATAAATATCCCCCAGAGACAGGGCAAACATTTCTGCCGCCAGTTGCCCGGAAACGGTCAGGTTGGCCTCTTTTCCGAAAAAGTCACGGGAATAATCAGGGCTGCCGTCTTTGAGGGGCAGGTTGTTCAAATCAAAAGCTGTTACCCGGAAGAGTTCTCCCGCACCTTCACAGTCCGACCCCGTTAGTATGGGTGTATGGATGTATTTAAATCCACGCTCTTTAAAAAAGAGATGAATCGCGTAGGCTAACTCGGATCGAATTCGGAAGGCCGCACCATACTTGTTGGTCCTGGGCCGCAGGTGGGCGATGGTTCTTAAATATTCATCGGTATGTCGTTTTTTTTGCAACGGGTATTCTTCGGGTGCCAGGCTGACAACCTCCATCGCCGTGGCTGTAAGTTCCCACAGCTGTCCCTTTCCTTTCGAGGGTATCAAGTTCCCGTGTATTGCAACAGCCGAGCCTGTGGTGAGTTGTTTTGCCTCTCCGTAGTTTGACAGGCTGTCGTCGACAATGACTTGAAGGTTTTTCAAACAGGACCCATCATTTATTTCCAGGAAGGAAAACGTTTTTGTGTCCCGCTTGGTTCGAACCCATCCTTTGATCAGGACATTTTCTAAGGGGTTTTCAGATCTTAACAGGTGGTTGATTTTAATTCGCGACATATGTTTGATTCCTTCATACTTGAACTGAGCGATTTTTCCCGAAGAGATCGGTGCAGATCGAGATAAAAATCGCTCAATTCAGGTTATAGTTTTACGGTGATATAATATCCTTGTCCACCCCGCTGTAAAAGAATCACAAGGGCTTTTTTCTGACGACACTTGATGATAGCCTTTTTAAAATCATCAACAGAGGAAATGGCCTGGTCATCCATCTGCCGAATCACATCACCAACGTCGACGCCGATACCCGCCAGGTATGACTGGGGGGCAATCTTTGAAATCACGACCCCCTCTTTGGCGGAAATTTGATATCTTTGGCGAAGCGTGGGTGACAAGTCCT
>QMMS01000295.1 GCA_003647375.1 Deltaproteobacteria bacterium | reverse complement strand
TCACCTGTGCTTTAAATAACGTAATGTCTTTATAGAAATACCTATTGCCAAATTCACCAGTATTTGAGATTTATATGAAGTTTAGATTAAAATCAAATGCTGGGATGCTTTACACCCTTTGTATATTCGTGCGTGTCGATCGATTTGAAGCGCCGATGATATCCCCTAATCCCGCTGTAGGGGCAGACCTTGTGTCTGCCCGTTTTGGCGAATCGCCTACGGTTTTTAGGGTACCCTCAAGGGGCACCCCTACAATGGCAATGATGACATATTCGATCAATTCGATATTGGAAAACCGCTGGGGTAATTCATGCCAGGTCGTTACCATCCGCCCTGCATCATTCAACACCATTTCATGATTTACGATATCTCCCAACAAATGATAGACCACTTATGTTGAAGATTTATGAAAAGCTTTGTGCCTACATATTGTATTGAAGAGTTGCTGTTCTTGGTGTAATGTTCTCACATCTTGTCCACGAGCAGCTAAAAGTAAGGCGATTTGGAATAGCTGCAACTTATTGATATTATTTTGTATATTAGAAGAGAAATTGCGAAGAATTGAAGTGCTTGGGAAGGTTTTTAAACTTATTGATTTTATTGAGAAATAATGGCGGAAGTGCATGGGAATCGAACCCACCCGGGACGGTTTTAGCGCCCCACACCGGATTTGAAGTCCGGGAGCCTCACCAGTAAGCTGCGCACTTCCATAGGACAGGAACGCGCTTATAATATAGGCATTCTCTATTTTGTCAACTTAAAATCGTGTAACGACTTTATTCACAGGAGAGGACACATGATCGACAGAGAAAGACTGGCCCAAACGTTTTCACGCCTGGTGCGTATTGACTCGGTTTCCAAGGAGGAAAAAGCCATCTCAGAAGTGCTTTGTACTATTTTGACATCCATGGGGGCTGACATCGCCCAGGATGATGCCGGTGAAAAGATCGGGGGGCAAACCGGGAATATCATTGCCAGATTTGGTGGCGATGTAACGGTTCCGCCCATGATCCTGAATGCTCATATGGACACGGTTGAGCCGGGCAGGGGGGTTGAGCCCATTTTAGAAAATGGTGTCTTCTCAAGCAAGGGAGATACCATTCTGGGTGCTGACGACAAGAGCGCCCTGGCCGTTATTCTGGAAGTGCTATGGATATTAAAGGAAAACAGACTGCCGCACGGCCCCCTGGAAGTGGTATTTACGGTGTGCGAAGAGATCGGCCTGCTGGGGGCTAAAAATCTAAATTACAATATAATATCGGCTACATACGGTTTTGCTCTTGATGCTGCGGACCCCCAGGGAGTCATTACGAGGGCACCTTCTGCAAATTACCTTGTCTTCACGGTCCACGGAAAATCCGCCCATGCCGGCGCCAAGCCGGAAAACGGGATCAATGCCATCCAGATTGCAGGCAAGGCTATTGCAGGCATGAAACTTGGCCGTATCGACCACGAAACAACCTGCAACATCGGCATCATCGAGGGGGGACTGGCCATCAATATCGTACCCGAGCGTGTCCGTGTGGAAGGTGAAGCCCGAAGCCATGATGAAGATAAACTGAACAAGGTAACAAACGCCATGGTGGATTCCTTTCAAAAAGTGGTTTCAGATCAACGTGAACAGTCCACCGAAGATAACCTGCCGTTTCTGGAGTATACCGTTGAAAAAGAATTTACCCGTACAGATATCCCGGAGGACCACCGTGTTGTAACCCTTGCCGGTCAGGCAGCTACCAGTTTGAACAGAACCATGACCTGCAAATCAACCGGCGGCGGCGCCGATGCGAATGTTTTTTCGCAACACGGCATCGACCTCGGCGTGCTTGGTACCGGAATGGCAGACGTGCATACCATCAAGGAAACGGTCAAGCTGGATGATATGGTGGCAACAACCGAACTTCTGCTGGAAATAATCCGCTTGCACGCACAAGGAAAAACAGCATGACAATCGCCTATTTTGATTGCTTCTCGGGTATCAGCGGCGATATGACCATCGGGGCCTTGCTGGATATCGGGGTTCCGTTGGAATGGCTCCAGGAACAATTGCTGGGATTGCCATTGGATGGATTTTCATTGTCCGCAAAATCCGTATCCTTTCACGGGGTCCAAGCCCGTCATTTTCAAGTGCGTGTGCAAGGAGAGACAGTACACAGGCACTATGGCGATATTAAATCAATGATTGAGAAGTGCTCCCTGTCGTCCCGTGTACGACAAACCAGCCTGTCCATTTTCGACCAGGTTGCCGAAGCAGAGTCCAGGATTCACGGTGTAGAAAAAGCCAACGTTCATTTCCACGAAGTCGGGGCAATTGATTCCATCCTGGATATCGTGGGAACCGCCCTGTGCCTTGAATACCTGGGTATCGACACCATCCTATCTTCTAAGATTCCACTGGGTAAAGGATTTGTTGCCTGCCGGCACGGTACCTTGCCCATACCTGCGCCGGCGACGGTGGAGATACTCAAAGATGTTCCGGTCTATGGTTCGGGAATATCCGAAGAGATGGTAACTCCCACAGGTGCTGCTATCATAAAAGCACTTGCCAAAGACTTCGTTGACATGCCGCCCATGACGATCGAAAAAATCGGCTATGGTGCCGGATCTCGAAATCTCCCCAAACAACCCAATCTCCTGCGGGTAGTAACGGGCCAGGTTCATGCCCTATCTGACGAGAACACCCAAGAGCTCCTGGAGGACACCGTGGTTGTAGTTGAAACCTGCGTGGACGATATGAACCCGGAAATATTCGGTTATCTTATGGATCGACTTTTTGAGGACGGTGCCCTGGATGTTTACTGGATTCCTGTTTTCATGAAAAAAAACCGACCCGGAACATTGATTCAGGTTGTATGCAACATGGAAACAAGATCCACTGTTATCGACCGAGTTCTTTCCGAAACCACATCGACAGGTGTTCGATTTCACCCGATTCGTCGTACTAAACTCATTCGGGAAATCGTCACCGTTTCTACTGCCTTTGGGGATGTCCTGATGAAAAAAATCACCGATCTGGAAGGAAACACCCGCCTGGTGCCGGAATATGAATCATGCAAAAAAATTGCCCTGGCCCATAAGATCCCGATAAAAAAAGTTTATGAACGGATTGACCGGGAAGTCGTGTCGCCAAAACTTTCCACCATCCCCTTGACAAAAACCGACCCAGACTATAGAGACGTGCCATGACATTGCGAAAGAAAATTATTTTGTTTCTTTCGAGTGGTTGCTTGCTTGGTAATATGCCGTTTGCTCCGGGATCATTCGGCACACTGGCCGGTCTCCCTATCTGCTGGCTGCTATCGAGTGTTGATTCGTCGATTTCTTTTATCCTGATCGCACTGGCAATTCCATTTGCTATTTGGGTTGCAGGAGAAGCCGAACAGATCCTGGAGAAAAAGGATCCCGGTGCGATCGTCATCGACGAAATCGTCGGCATGGTCCTTACGCTTGCCGGTCTCCCTTTCAGTGCCACCACAGCAGGACTCGGTTTTGTGCTGTTCAGGGTGCTCGATATCACCAAGCCATTCCCCATCGGTTTTCTGGAACGAAGATTCAAAGGAGGAACCGGTATTGTATTAGATGATGTCGCGGCCGGTGTTATTGCAAACATAACTTTAAGGATTATACTTCAACTATTTGATATTTAAACACTACAGGTGCTATACTTGAAAAACCAATCAGATCCGAAAAAATCCACGAAACCCGAAAATAAAAAGAGCGGTCTGCGCGAAAACATCGAAGCCATCGCCATCGCCATATTGCTGGCGCTTTTTATCAGGACATTCGTGGTCCAGGCGTTTAAAATCCCCTCCGGCTCCATGAAAGAAACCCTTCAAATCGGCGATCACATACTGGTCAACAAATTCATCTATGGTATCAAGCTTCCATTTGTGCAAAAAACGATTATTTCCATCAAGCAGCCCCGGATAGATGATATCATCGTGTTTCGATACCCTGAAAACCCCAAACTCGACTTTATTAAACGTGTTGTGGGTGTTGAAGGTGATATCATTGAAGTCCGCAATAAAAAGCTATATGTGAACGACAAACTGGTAGAGCAGGAATACGCCATTCATACAGACCCGCACATCATGCCGGCAGTCTACAACAAAAGGGATAATTTCGGACCGGTGACCGTTCCCCCGGATTCATTGTTCGTAATGGGTGACAACCGGGACAACAGCAAAGACAGCCGCTTCTGGGGGTTTGTCAATCTGAAAGCCATCAAGGGTAAAGCGTTCATGATCTACTGGTCCTGGAACAAGAATAACTCTCAATCCCTGTTGAATTACGTGCGCTGGGGCAGACTCTTTGATATTTCAAGATAGGTCTATGGACTTACTGTTAAAAGGCGGACATATCATCGATCCGGATCATCTGGACGGCAGGATGGATATTCTGATCAGAAACGGCCGTATCGAAGCCATCATACCATCCGGAAAAAATGACGGCAACATTCATGATGTATCCAATGCGCAGGACAATCTGAAAGTCATCGACCTTGCCGGCAAAGTGGTAGCACCCGGCTTCATCGATATGCATGTTCATTTCAGGGAACCCGGCGATGAACACAAGGAGACAATCCAGACCGGCAGTCTGGCCGCAGTTTATGGTGGATTTACAGGTGTTTGCACGATGCCGAATACCGATCCTACCAATGATTCGCCTTCCGTCACCAGCTACATCCTGGAAGAGGCTCGTAAAGCAGGTACGACAAAGGTCTATCCCTGCGCCGCCATCAGCCATTCCCTTGAAGGAACCCGCATGACCCGGTTCGATGATTTGAAAAAGGCCGGGGTTGTGGCTCTTTCGGATGACGGCATGCCGGTCACCAGCAGCCGGCTCATGCGACAGGCACTTGAAATAGCAAAGAATTATGAGCTTCCGGTAATATCGCACGCCGAGGATCTCGATCTTGCAGGAAACGGTGCCATGAATGAAGGAAAGATTGCGGAGGATCTCAAAATCCTGGGTATTCCCAACGCCGCCGAAAGCATCATGGTCCAACGGGATATCGCCCTGGCCGATCTTACGGGGGCAAGCGTCCATATTGCCCATGTCAGCACAAGAGAATCTGTGGCAGCCATCCGGGCTGCCAAGCATGAAGGAATTTCTGTCACGGCAGAAACAGCGCCGCATTACTTCATGCTCACCCATAGCGCCGTCAGGACTTGTGGGACCAATGCAAAAATGAACCCACCCCTGCGCTCAGCTAAAGACAGAGCAGCCATTATCGAAGGTCTTGTGGATGGTACCATCGATGCCATTGCCACAGACCACGCACCGCATCACCCCGATGAAAAAAACGTGGCATTCGAAAAAGCCCCCAACGGAATTGTCGGGCTCGAAACATCAGTTTCCCTGGGATTGACCCTTGTGGCACAGGGACATCTGACTCTAACTGATTTAATACGTAAAATGTCTGTCAACCCGTCTAACATACTGAATATCCCCTGCGGATTGAATGCAAATACACCTGCAGACATCACGGTAATCGACTTAGACAGGAAAATCCGGGTCCATGCTGAATCGTTTCAGTCCAAAAGCCGCAATACGCCTTTTGATGAATGGACACTAAAGGGTGGACCGGTCTTAACCATTGTCAATGGCAGAATCATGTACCAAAAATCTTAACTGGTGTCTGTCCAGAAATGAGGATTTTTACGTGAGATCAAGGCGGACGACAGATTTAACCCGGAGTAATAGCGTGCTATTTTGAGGAGTTAAATCATGGCGTCCAACGCCGATATCGCGGAAAAAGACCAT
>QMMS01000294.1 GCA_003647375.1 Deltaproteobacteria bacterium | reverse complement strand
TCCATTTCGGTTCTGGCAACAACATCAACATCTTGCTCGTCCCATGTTTGCCAGCAGCCGTCTAACTGTCCCGGCCTTGTTCCAATGTCCATTAGAATGCCCTCCTGCCAATACCAAAGTTAGACCGCATAGCGTTATCCAAACCACCACCTGACATTGCCTTGTTTACCTTCGACTCAATCCAGATATCCAAATCCATACCCTGGCCTGTTGCGTTCTGCTTAACCTCTACATCCACGGGGGCGTTGTTGTTTATCGTTATCTGACCATAGCCATTGGTTGCAGCAGACATGCCCCCTGCGAACCCATACGAGGGCGGCTGGAGTACACCGACAGCGCTACCACTGTCGCCTGTTGCCTGCACAGATACGCCGAGGCTTGATGCACCAGCACTCGCACCGCTAAACATCGGTATGCTATTTACAAACTGTGAGAATATCCTGTTAAGGAATAACTTTGCCAGCGTAGCCAGTACACTCTTTGCGAAATCCTCAAAGGCCAACTCACCTTCCAGCAGGCCGTCAACGATAGAGTCAGTGAAATCAGATACGAAACCGTCTGTGGCTGTCTTAAGTTCTTCCAGCAGCGTGGTAACTGACTTACCAAACGACTCCACGTCATCCATCATCCTGGCGGTAACTTTTATCTCTGGGAACTGCAAATCAATAATCTTGTTCTGCATATCAACCAGTGATTCACCAGCACGTTTTGCTGATACTTCTATCTCCTGAAGCTCGTCTACAATGGTAGTACCACCGCCACTTGCCTCCGGTTTCGCGAATGCGCTTTTCTGTGCATTCAGAGATTCAAGAGAAGATGTCAGCGCGTCCAGTTCAATGTACATGGCGGCTATCTGGTCTGGCTCACCAAAGTATCCCCACACCGTGGATGTCCTTGCCTCCTCAACCTCGATGGCTTTCCTGACATCAAATAACTTCTGCTCAACACTCTCAATCTCGTTCAGCAGTTCGTTTTCATCGGTGAACGTGCCGAACAATTTAGCAACAGCCTCACCAGCAGCAATCAGTACAGTAGTGAACTGTGTCTTTATCTGCTGCGTCAGCATTGATATGCGGTTCTGTAATATCTCTGCGCTTCGTGCTGTCTCCTCGTCCATGACAATGCCAGCATCCCGTGCGGCCTCACGCAATTCGTCCAGCCCTTCAGTACCATCACGCAGCATGTTTATCAGTGCTGCGCCCTCAGAGTCAAACGCCTTGAATGCTAAGGCCAATTGCTCGGTTGGACTTTCTACCGCGCCGATAGCCTCGGCAAACTCATTCAGCAAATCATTGATATCTTTTATGTTGCCATCAGCGTCACGGGTTTCTATGCCCAGCTTGGCAAACGTCTTAACCAGTTCGCCCGTACCGTCCGCAGCCTCACCAACACGCCGTGAGAAACGCTGCATTGCCATATCAAGCGTCCTGACATTTACACCTGATTGTTCAGCGGCAAACCTCAACTCCTGTAGCGACTCAACCGACAGTCCAACCTTGTCGGCAGTCTTTGCCAGCGCATCACCAAACGCTATTGCATTCTTGAATGCAGATACACTGAATGAAGCGCCGATAAGGATTCCGGCACGTTTGGCGATAGCACCAACAGCGCCCATGCTCTTGTTGATTTTCTTCAGTTCGCGAGTTGCCTTACTGGCATCTACGGTTAGTTTATATAGTCTCTCAATTGCTTGAGCCATTAGAGCCTCCTGCGGTAACTGCGCCGGGTGCGCCGGGCCATGATTGTAATAGCGGGTGAGCCGTGCGGGTATGTGTCACCCGCTGTCTGGTATTTCTTACTGAACGAAACCCACATTGTGTACGACTTGGCAAACTGTGACCGCTTGAATTTGGCGATAGCCTGGGCCATAAAACCTTCGTTTCTGGTTCGGGTAACACCTTTGTTCTTGCCGCGTGACGGGGTGAAATCCGTTCCCTGTTTTGCTACCCACATATTAGCCCATGATGCATATGGGATTTTTGAGGTAGGACGTAACACCAGCCGCGCACCTGATGGCAGAGCCTCAATCTTGAACGGGTTTACCTTAACGCCTCTTTTACCTTTCTTGGAATAGTACACCCACTCCCAATTATGGATATCCTGCAATGCCCCTGTGCGCTCTTGTGTCGTGCGCCGTATGGCGTTAATCAACTCACGCTGCACCGTTCTTATCATGATGTGGTCAATAATTTGTCCGAACTGTACCTCTGTCTTCCACTCGGCTTGACTGACCGGCTTGTTCTCGCGGTTATCGACAGCCACACGGGTTGGCGGGTTATCTAACCTAATCTGTTGCTCGGTGTCCTCGTAGGTTATCTCTTTGAGCAGGTACTGGATGTCTGACAGTGACTGTTTTTCCATTTCGACGTTAAGAGTATCCTTAGAACCAACAGCCACGCCACCGACCTTAACGACTCGGCGCTTTGGTATAACCAGTGGTGCGGTATTCAGGTTAACCATTATCGTGTCATACTATGAATCATGTCTTGTTCTTCCATGTTCATTACGTTCCCATCGTTTGCCTTTTCAGTGCTTGCAGTCAGGTAGGATATCCACCCCATGTACTCTGCCAGTTTCAACCTGCCAACATCCTCAATTGACATATGCAGCCGCTCACCAACCGCATACATTGTCATCTCATGCTGGCTCAGTCTTTTCCCGTTAAGGCGTTTATCTCCATGACTACAGGCAGCAGCTTCATGTATACAGGAAACGGTAGCGGCTTATCACCAATCAATTCACCATCAATGTATACACAAATGCGTACCAGTTTTTCCTGTGCCAGCGGAATGTCATCAGTGAACATATGCATAAACGGCACTACGTCTGCGGTGTCCGCAACCTTGACCACATAGTCCACGCCTTTCAGTGTCAGACTCTTTTCTTCAAACATCTCACGTTACCTCACGTTATTCCCACGTTGAATAAGAGTGGCAGGTCAGGAACGTGAGAACCTGTAAACCTTTCAGACCCTGCCATAATGGTTAAAACTGGTGAACCATCTTCGTGCTGAGTACTGCTGTGCCTGTGTAGCCAACTGCACCATCAATCGGCAAGTCCCACGTAATCTGTGAGAATGTCACTGGTGCTACAAGGTAGCCATTGGCAGGAAGCGCGATACGCATTACACGTTCCAGACCATCGTCGGCAGCAATCAGTAGCTCTTGGTAATCGGAATCACCAATTGCAACAAAGCCAGCAAACGAGATAGTACCCGCCGCCTGTACCGCGCTTGCGATAGTGGCTGATGGGTCACAGAATGTCGCAACCGAGATAGTACCGGGTTCGTCAACATTAAGCGTCAGGCTGGATAAGCACAGGCACTCCATGTCGGCCTCTGCGTAACGGTCAGTGGATGCACCCGTAACATCAAACGTGTCATCAGTTGTATCTGAACCCAACAGGGTAAACTCAGTACCGCTAACGGAAGCTGATACCCACCACTTATTGTCAATGGCTGGCATGTCGGTTCCAGATACGTAAACCATCTCACCATCAATACCTGAGTTGGTGGCAGTAACAACGGCAGGAGCCGCGCTTGTGATTGCGGTTGGTGCTACGTTGACGAGTGTACCGTCACCCTTGCTGATACATACGGTTAAATCTTTTGTGGACTTTGCAGCCATAACGATAAACTCCTATTCATAAAGGTTGTAATCTATATACACCGACAAGGCGAACTCCCTATCAGCAGAACCAGAACTGAACGTGTAAGGTGCAGAACGATTCATTAATACTAACTTGTTGGCAGGGTCACGTTGCGCCATCATCGTCGCCATGTCTGCCTCTACAGCCGCAATCAAAGCGTCCTCACCGATACCTGCAAGGCCATAATAAATAACCTCAACCTCACCCTGCTCGTTTGTATATCCATTGCAGAACGTCATAGCCTCACGGAACGAACTGCTGAAATCTGCCGTACACCAAATGTTATCCTGTGGGTTCTGGTCTTCGTTCACGGTCGGGTAGTACGGAACTGTCATGGCGACATCATTCAGCCATCCTTCAACCAGTGTCCTGACGATTGAACTGCTCATCTACTTCCCGTTCACAATAACTTTATGATAGGTGTGCATGTCACCAACGTAGGCTGGCATCACTGAGTTGACGGTGTACGCTTCGCCATTCAGGGTTATCTTGTCAAACTTATCAATGACTGGTATGTCATCAACCTTGACGGTGAATATCTTCGCGCCTATGCCGTAAGCGTTTATCAGTTCCTGGTCACGCCACCCAAGTGATTTAAACCCTACCCTTATATCCTTGGTGGCATTAGGTGCTTTTGCCTGCGTCCATGTAACGCCTACAGACAATCTATCAAACGCATCGTATTGAGCGTCCTTGATTGACTGGTGCAGGCTCATGCTTCATACCGTTTATAGGCATCGAGGATTGACTGTGACAACGGCGGTACGTAGCTTCCGCTTGATGCATCGGTGCTGCCATACCTGACTGTGCCAACATCGGCTACAGTGACAGACTCAATGTTACTTGCAGACTGTCCACCCGTTTCAATAGCCAGCATCTGCTGGTCGAATATCTGGTAGTAGGCAACCATCAGGTCATCGGGAAATTCACCCTCTGCATAGCCTGCATCCGTCACAACCGTCAACTCGTGGAACCGTCCCGGCACATCAAAATGGATAATGCCCGTGAGTTCTCCGAGGTGGTATGCGCTTACATCGTTGGTGTTGCTATCAACCATTGACTGTATTTGCGTTACTGGATACCGCTTCAGCCCAAGTGTCTCGCCTGATACGTGGGTGAATATCTCAGTGCCACCGATAAGCTCATCAAAGTATCTATCACAATAGATAGCCATCAGCGCCAGTGCTGTATCGCTTGCAGTCTGAATGTCTGTATCCCTTGATGCGTCAGAACTCTCAAGTCCAATCCTGACTCGCAGTGTTTCTATAGGTACAGGCAGCATCACCCCACCTCACCAATCAGGTCTTCAACGCCAACGCCCTGTTCACCCTTTAATCCTTTGCGCCCGCGTAACCCCTGCTCGCCTGTTCGACCCTTCTCCCCCTGAATACCTTGCTCACCATCTGTGCCGTCTGCACCATCGGCACCAGGCTCTCCTGTCTCGCCCTTGATGCCATCGCGCCCCGGCAACCCGTCCCTGCCGTCAACGCCGTCTGAACCATCCATTCCGTCTTTACCCTGCTCACCATCTATGCCGTGATTACCGTCAACACCGTCCTTGCCGTCTTTGATAGCGTCAAGCCTGTCAGCCATAACCTGAAGCTTAAGCTCAATCTCAATCGTGTTGGATTCAATCACTTCGTCAAACTGTTTCGCCAGTTCCTCAATCTCTGACTTGATAACATTGGCAATCGCCTTTGCTGTGGCTTTATCAATCATGCGGCAAGCTCCTTTTGTATCGCCATTGTCTCAAGCATAACTTTCTCGTCTTCGTCCATCTCAGGTTCAACTGGTACTTGTACAGGTTCTGGTTCTGGCGGCTCATACCCAAGCTCTACCATTTGCTGTTGCATGTAAACTTTGTCACCATGCGGTACAGGCTTCAAACTGTCCATCCTGTTACGCGCCTCATCAGGTGTCATCACGCCGCCCTGCACCAACTTGGTGTATCCCTCAACCTTTGCCTGAAAGTCCGAGCGTAGCAAAGAGTTGGTATCAAACTCTGTACCCTGATTCTTAGGCAGTCCAAAGAAGTGATTAAAGTTCTGCTCCAGATGCTCAACGATAAAACCCAGCCCGCCGGATAACCACTGGCTGTATAACTGCTCGACATTGTTATA
>QMMS01000293.1 GCA_003647375.1 Deltaproteobacteria bacterium | reverse complement strand
GAGTCATTGTCGAGCGGGCGGCAAATAATGGACACGGTTAATGATTCCGGTTTAGAATATGCTGAATTGATTTATAGCCCCAAAAGTTTTTTCGATAAACTATGCAACTCAGAATTCGCCAGCGCGACTACTTTCTTCTTGACCGTCCGAGAGTAATACTCCTGCTCGGTTTTCGTAAAAGGGAGTCCTTCCAGTTTTTTCTTGAACAGTTCTTTTTGCTTTGGCGAAAAAACTTGTGACAGGGCATACTCTAAAGAAAACTCTTCATATTTTTCTTTTCGCCGCCTGCCTTTTTCAGCCTTTTTTTCAAAATATAGTTCAAAAAGTCCTTTCAGACGCTCCGGATCAAGCTCTGCGTCTTTACATTTCAGCGTCCGGTTGTTGGCCAAATCGCTTTTCCATTTTTTGACCAATGCGTTATCTTTTTTGGAAAGACCCTTTTGGAGCTTATTCCACCATGAAAACGACAAGCGATAATGTGAAAACAAGGTCCCGGACATGAGCATTAATCGGTGAAAAAGATCTTTCTCTTCTTTGCTCTTTAATCGTTGTTCGACCTGTTCTGGTGCAAGCTGATAACTTTCAGCCACATTTGCAAGCAACACTGGAAAACCTTCCCATAAACGGGTGTCATGGCTCTTAACGACCGCTGCCAGAGTTTCGTTGACATCCAGCTCCTCGCTTGGCTCAAACATCGAAAAACCGAGTTTCGACAAACTGCTTAAAAGTTTTCTATCAGTCATAAAGCCCCTTCTCCCGCAACAATTCTAAATAATGATCGATATTCGGCTTTATACGATCTTCAGCCACATCGTAACTAATCATTGAATAAAAATGTTGGATGAGCCTACCTCATATCAATTTCTGTTAAGTGAGCTTCGGTCAAACTCAGACAGTCTTCATAATCAACACTGGTTCCCCGCATCAATTTGCTGACAATCAAATCATAATCGTTCAAAATGCCAATAAAAAGATGCGAAAATTCTTTCAGGGTGGAGTGCCTCCTCTCTTCAAGAGGGGATTCCAGCAGCTCCGTTGTATGAATACAGTTTCCGCGAAAAATGTCGAACTAGAAATCCTCTCCAGCTCTTTTCCATCCAGAGCCGGTTACCTGTTTGTAGTCCAGTGCCTTTAATTGTTTCGTCAAGTAATCATGCTCTCTAACCTTAGGAGCTATGAAGTCGACATCTTTTGTAGAAGGTTTCACACCCATCAAGGTCATAGCTGTACCACCACAGGCAATCAGGTGGACCTTACGTTTGAGGAAACGGTTCCACTCTCCAAGAATTTCGAGAAGACGGTTTTTATTTAATCTATATTCCATTTGTATCTATTCATACAATTATATGTATTTATTCATACAATAATTTGTACACTTACATACAAAATTGTTTAGCAGATGTCAATAAGCAAGATCTAATATTTACAGGAGAATAAAAGTATGTATTTTGAATCTATTGCAGTCTGTGTTGTTTTTTTCATATGCGTCTTACACTAATCACCAATTTTTCCTCAAGTGATATGTTCAAGAGGGTTGTGAAAAGTTTTTTTCAGATTAGGTGGGCTAATAGAGAAATTTCTGTCTACCCTATGTCCGATAGCCCGATAACCGGTAAGCCTTCTTTTGTGCATTCTAACAAGCATCGGCACTTCAGCATCAACATAATCAAAGATCATCACTTCCGTCTTCGACTTTATGGCGGACAGGACCGCAATTCATAAATATAATTGGATGATGACCATCCTTTCGGACAACTGTTGCTGAGAGGCCCGTTACATATTTGGCTTTTGTCTGCCGGGCTACGATTTCAAAACTTCGCGCAGAAATATGATGGCATTCATCTACAATTAGATAGCCATAATCAGCAACGATATCATCCACGACACCTTTTCTACTCAAGCTCTGAATCGTGGCCACATCGATGATGCCGGTTGGTTTTCGTTTACCACCACCGATTTGACCGATGCTTCCTTCAGCGACGTCAAGGAATGTATTTAAGCGAGCAATCCACTGATCAAGCAGCTGTTTTCGATGAACCTCCCCACTAGACCATTGTTTTAAGCTCATCTTCATCCCCAATGATAAAAAGCTTTGAATCCATTAAGACTGTGGTAAGAAAGTGCTCATTTTCAGATTTTCTGGAGTTGAATTCTTTTGGGGTCATTATATATGGATTGATCTCACGCTCAAGTTTCTCTGTTAACCCATGCAAAAGACGCGTCAATGAGCGAAGGCCCAAATCTCCTATAACCAATATATCGATATCACTTCCGGAATTTTCTGCCCCACCGGCCAGGGAACCGAATACAAATGCAACACGAATTGCCTTTTCGCCGGCAAGTGCATCCTTCAGCACATCGAGTAGGCCAACAGTTTTGACGACCAGTGCATGAATATCAGAAAAGATTGGATGCTGTCGATTGGCACGATAATATAACCGGTTACCATCTCTTTTCTTTAAAACTAAATTGAGTTTGTACAGCTTTTTCATCTCTGTCTGAATCGTGCCGATTGCAAAACCGGATCTACGTTCTATCTCCCGAACGTGCAATGCCTTTTCATTCAACCCAAACAGTAGCCGAAAAACTTCAGCGCGAACTTTTGAAGATAATATTTCAGATAATATACCCATATGATCGTCCAAACCATACATATGAATGGTTTGTCCATACATTATTATTAAATATCAACACCTAATATTTGTACCCCTTTGTGCCGCGTGCATACACACGCATAGTGTGCATGCTGTCAAAATCAAACAGTTTTTGATTGCTCGTGTGCAGGCTTTAAAATGAGGAGAAAATCAGGCGACTACTGAAAAGTGTTGTTTTCTCGGTTGGTTATAGTGGTTTAATTTGGGTAGGTCCCAAGAATGGGGTTCAAGGGGTCGGAGGTTCAAATCCTCTCGCCCTGACCATATATATTAATAAATTTAATATGTTATGAAAAAGTCGGTTTCATCAAAAATCGGCTTTTTTGCGTTTTGTGACCAAACTGTGCCCAACAGGATTTGGGGAGGTGGATTTCTCGCCTTAATTTATATCTGGTTCACCGCCTTGCTTGCATGTTTGCATGTGTTATCATCATCCCCCATGTTTATTACCCCACCAGTTGATTTCTATCTCTGAACGTATTAATTTTCTGAAATTCTGGCATAACCAGAACATCAACAAAAGCACAGAGCGAGAACGTAAACCATGCCAAAAGCAACATTCCGCTTTTATGAGGAATTAAATGACTTTCTTCCAAGGCATAGAAGAAAAGCTGATTTTGAAGCAATGTTTAAAGGGAAAAGGTCAATAAAAGATATGATAGAATCTCTTGGCGTTCCCCATACAGAAGTTGACCTTATATTGGTGGATGGAAAATCAGTAGATTTTAATTATATTCTCCAAGATAAAGACCGCGTAAGCGTATATCCTGTTTTTGAATCCCTCAATATTACCAATGTTACTCATCTTAGAAAGATCCCTCTTCGCAGGAATAAATTTATAGCCGATATCAACCTTGGGAATATCGTTAAATACATGCGAGCCCTGGGACTTGATCTATTTTACGATTCCTTTCTCTCCACTCGTGAAATAATTGAAATATCCAAAAGAGAAAAAAGGATAATACTGACGAAGAACAGCAAGCTCCTTAAATTCAAAGATGTAAGCCATGGAATTTTTATACATCCTGGTACAACGACAGAACAGATAAGACGAATTATCAATTACCTGGATATTAAAGATGACATTAAGCCCTTTTCAAGATGTCTTCAATGCAATACCCTTTTAGATGTCGTACCAAAGGAAAAAATCTTAAATAAAATTCCTCCAATGACAATAGAGTTCTGCGATAAATATGTTCAATGCAGATCCTGTGATAAAATTTATTGGGAAGGAACTCATTTTATTAATATGAAAAAGGTTTTAAAACAAATACTCGTTTAATCTTTTTCAAATTTCTGTTATTAGATTATTTCTTAATCAGTTACACTTTTCCTCGGTTTTAATTTTTGAACAGGGATCGCCCCACTATGCCCATTTCATTTTCCTCTAAAGCCACGGCAGGATTCCGATAGGGTTTTTTAACATTGAAACCGACATGCTGCTCATGGACCGCTACTTTTTCTTTTCCACCGATTTTTTGTGAGTGGATCCTTGAGTGGGCTGGCGCTGAAAATTTCATCCGTGACGAATAAATTGTTTATGCTATTCAACAAAGGGAAATGATCGGCAATTTGTCCGGCGCCATTTATGGATATGTCTACCCTTTTTTACCGACAGCATGCACAAGCTGTTGATATTATACACACCATGAACACTATGCACACTTACCTTTTAAAATCAGCCAATATCCCTTATAATCTTGGTTCCATAAAGATAACACCTGTATGAAATAATCTGACACCGCCCTATAGATTACGAGGGGAATTCATTCGTTGACAAATATCATTTTTATGATATTTTATTATCATAAAAAACAGAGTGGAGGAATTTGATATGCCAATTATAAAACCGATTTCAGATCTTAGAAACAAAGCAAATCAAATCTCGGAGCTTTGCCATCGCCAAAATCAACCCGTATATATCACAAAAAATGGTAAAGGGGATTTGGTGGTTATGAGTCAGGCCCATTATGAGGGTATTCTTGGTTTGCTTGAACTCTATCAAAAGCTCGGGGACGCTGAAGTGTTGGATGCTGCAGGTGAAAAGGGAATTACACACCGTGAAATGATGCGGCGTTTGAGAGATAGCATTTCATGAGCAAACTGTACCAAATTCGATACTTACGCACGGCAGAAACAGATCTGATCGGTATTTTTGAATATATTCAGAAAGATAACCCGTCAGCTGCCGTCAAACAACTCGAAATATTTGATAAGTCCATTTCTCAATTATCAAAAAATCCGTATCTGGGTGCAATACCCAAAGATGATAGGCTGAAAAGACTCGGGTATCGGATACTCATCATCGACAAATATCTTGTTTTTTACGTCGTCAAAACAAATACAGTTCAAATCAGACGCGTAATTCATGGCGCTCGACAATATATTTATATATGATGCGCTAAAATAAGGCCGGTTTTATCCAATTTGTCCAATAGGTCACGCCTCTCTCGTGCCAATACCTTCAGCCGTCGTTTTTTGTACGGTTTTACTTTGGCAACTTCTAAAACTATAATGGCCAATTCTGCAATTTTTTCGTTTCCAGATTCAGCCAACAGTTTCAAGCGTTTCACATTCTTATTTGAAATATGTTGTTGCTTCAAGTATCCAAAAATTTCTGCCCTTGTATCTATCTCCACTATCGCGGCCTTTGGTTTTCGCGCACATTCCTTGCAAATATGATCCCGATGCCCTTTTCCTGAAAATTTTTCATTCGGCTGGATTGTACTGCAAATTCGGCAATAATGTCCTGAATATCGTTTTTTCATATATTCCTTTTAAGGCGGCATTATAGGCAATACCAAATCGCCAGTCCGCAGAAAGTTCAGAACACGCATCCTTCAGATCACGATCTACAATTTGAAACAGATTTTCGATCTCTTCAGGCGTCGTTTTATGAGGTCTCAACCAACCATTGTCAGACCATTGTCTTAAGGTCCTCTTCATCCCCTATGATAAAGAGTTTTGGAGCAACTATAACTTGGGTTATAAAGTAAATAATAGGGGACATCCTTCAACACATTTTGTACGAATCACATTGGGAACATATGTCATTCAGTTCCTGCGCATTCTGATTGTCAATTGCAAAGTTGGCTGGATCTCTGAATATGGACAATATCTT
>QMMS01000292.1 GCA_003647375.1 Deltaproteobacteria bacterium | reverse complement strand
TGTACGATCTTGGCGATCAGGAAGGCTTTGTGAAGCACGCCCGATATGTAGCCGGAAAACTAAAACAGGCTGGAATTAAAAAACTCATCACCGTAGATCCCCATACAACTTATGCGGTAAAAGTGCTTTTCCCCAAATACGTGGATGCCCATTTTGAGGTCAAGACCTATTTTGAGCTGACCAATTTTCAATCCAAAAACGGATACCGCCGCATTACGCTGCATGACCCTTGTTTTTACGGCAGGTATCTTGAGCTTTCAGATGTGCCGGAAAAGGTATTGACAAGTCTGGGCGTCGAATGCGCACCCATAAGAAATGCCGGAGCGTTTACCAGTTGCTGCGGTGGACCGGCCGAATCCATATCCCCAAAGCTTTCCACTGAGGTGGGAACCCGGAGAGTTGAAGAACTACAGGTGCCCGGTGAAAAAATTGTCGCCATGTGCCCTATCTGTCTGGGGAATTTGAAAAAAATAGGCGCAGATGTAGAGGATTTGTCATCGGTGATCGCCGGATGCATCGGAAAATAAAATCGTTGCACGATTTTATGGAACGCGATGTTATTGATCCGGGGAATTTAAATTTTAACTAGTAGCCATAAGGAGAAACAACCATGACAGAAGAAAAACAGGAAAAAATATTATATATGTGTACATGTGGAGAAGACCGGTCGGAAATGGCCCACATACCGTTTGTTCTGGCCGGTGCAGCCTTGGCTATGGACATACAAGCGACTATCGTTCTGCAGGGAGACGGTGTTCGTATCGCCACTCCGGGATATGTCGACGACATGCCGCCGGGAGGTGGTTTCCCACCCATGAAAAAGCTGCTTGCTGATTTTCAAGAGTTAGGCGGACAGATGTGGGTTTGCGGTCCGTGTATCAAAGATCGCAATATCGAGGAATCCGACTTGATTGAAGGGGCTGAAGTTACGGCGGCAGGCTCCGTCAATTTGGCGGCTATAGAGGCAGACGCCGTGTTTGTATTTTAAGATACGTTTCGACACTTGGGGCAAAAAAGCATCCCCATTATCAGTTTGTGTTTTGCAAAATGAAACGATCAAATCAAGAGCAAAGAGGCGAATCATGGAACAAACAAAAATGCATGTTTCCCCCAATCGCGTCACCGATCTGGTAGCCTTGAAGCAGGGCGGGAGCGATGTTAGCTGCCAGACGTCTTTTGAAATTTTGCCGGTGGATTTTCAACATAGAGACAATCCGTTTCAGGCCTATATCTTTCTGTGCCGCTACAGGGGAAATGTGGATGATCGGGAATTTACTTTCAGAAAATGCTATGCCCGAGGGTGCCCCCACAACCTGTGCCCGCATGTTTCCCAGGCCGTGATGATTGCCAATCGGTATCTTCAAAGGGATTACCATAAGCTGCAGCAGGCCGGCATCCAGATAGAAAAACATCTCTTCAACCTTGAGGAAATGACCATCAAGTTTGAAGGATATCAGGAGGAACACGGACCGATTCTGGCCATTCACGATTATATCAATATCGCGATGGAAGGCAACGACGTTAGTGTAGACGTAACCCTGGAATTTGTTCCCGGCGCCGAGCATTTTGCCAATTATGAAAATCAGATGATTTTTTTAATGGTGGATTTTTCGGTAACCTGTCTGGGGAAAAAGCATCACTATGAACGATGCCTGGCCTGTTACCCCATGGATAAGGAAGCGGAAGAAAAAAATGAGAAAGCTGCTATTGCCGATGAACGATTAAAATTGCTGTATGAGGAGTTCGACACTGTATCCATTCAGTATGAAAAGCGATTTTTCGGACAGTCTGCAGCAGCCTCAGCCGAAAATGAGGTGTGAGCAAAGAACCTATGACCCTTCATACGCCTCCCAATCGAATTTCGGACCTGGTATCCTTGAAACAGAACGGTTTATCCGTCACGTGTCAAACCTATTTTGAAATAGTTCCTCTGGAGATCGATGATAGCGGAAATTCAGTCCGAGCCTTTATTTTTCTCTGTCGCTATGGCGGCACCATTGATGGTAAAGCGTATGGATTTCGCAAATGCTATGCCCGGGCATGTTCTGATCAGCACTGTGCCAATATGTACCAGGCTGTCATGACGGCAAAGCCATATGCTTATGCTGACTACGACAAATTGGAGCGTGCCGGAATCGTTCTCGAAAAAAGACGCATGACCTTGGAAGAGATCGTCAAGAAATTTGAAGGGATGCAGGAAACATATGGGCCGACCCAGATTATCCACGACTATATCGATATGGCCCGTCAGGGGCATGGGGTTAAAATTGATCCGGTGCTGAATATCATGTCTGCCCAAGAGTATATCGACAATTATAAGATTCAGAGAATTTTCTTGATGGTTGTCTTCGGTATTACCTGCCAGGGCAATACCCACCAGCATGAACGCTGTTTTGCCTGTTATTCTAAGGATCAGGAAGCCATAGAAAAAAAAGAAAAAGTGACTATTGCCAATGAACGCTTGAAAATACTCTACAATGAATTTGACAATGCGTCGATAAAATGTGAAAAGCAGTTTTTTTAATCTAAACATAGAACAAGGTGGACAAAATGGCACAAACATCTATCAACAATCCCCCCGGCCGGGTAACAGATCTTGTGGGTCTGAAGAAAAAAGGATCGGTAGTGACATGTGAAACGAGCTTTGATATTCTGCCGGTCGATTTTGCGCATCGTGACAACCCGTTTCAGGCGTTCATTTTCCTCTGTAGTTACAAAGGAAGCATCGACGCACAAGAGTATGAATTCAGAAAGTGCTATGCCCGTGGTTGCCCGGATAACCTGTGCCCGCATGTTTCCCAGGCAGTAGTGGTTGCCAACCGTTATCTCCAGAAAGATTACCGAAGGTTGGAACAGGGCGGGATCAAAATCGAAAGACGCCTTTTTGATCTGGACGATATGACCGTTAAATTTGACGGGTACCAGAAAGAACACGATGCAACGCTGGTCATCCACGATTATATCAATATTGCCAGAGAGGGCAATGAGGTGGCGGTAACAGTGATGCTGGAATACGTTCCCGGCGTAGAGCACTTTGTCGGTTATGATAATGAAATGACATTTCTGATGGTAGGCTTCACGATAACCTGCTTGGGGAAGACCCATCGCTATGAGCGCTGTCTGGCCTGTTACCAGACGGAAAGGGAAAAGGAAGAAAAAGAGTATAGAAACAACATTGCCAATGAACGCTTGAAAATTCTATACGAGGAATTCGACCGGGAGTCGATAAAATATGAAAAACAACTTTTTTAACCCCAACATGTAAAAGGAGCATCAAATGGAATTGACAGATATTCAACCCATGGGAAAATGGATCGAACTGGAAAAAAAGATTATAGAGAAGTGCCGGATACAGTCGGTAACCTTTAATATAGAAGGCGCCAGGATAACCGATTATGTGAAATGGTCGAACCGGATCTGCCCGGTCATTAAAGGTAGCGAGAAAGGGGGTCCCTTTATCTGTGCCGTGGCGCATATGAACATGGCATCACAGGCGCAGAAAACCCGCAAAGCGGTTGTTGAAGAGTGCGATGCCGGGATATTAAAAATAGTTGTCCCTATTTTTGTAAAAGACGAATTTGTCGGGACGGCGGGTGGATGTGGCAGACTGCCGGCAGATGGAGAAGTCGACACCTTTATGATCAACAAAACCATCGGTATCGATGAAAAAGAGATTGAAGACCTGGTGGATGACATGGGGTCAATGACAACCGAGGAAGCTCAAGAATGTGCCGATTTTGTGGAGAGTGAGATAAAGGCCATTGTTGCAGAATTTGAAGCGGGACAGCAATAGAAAATTATTGCCAGCCCGGATAAACCGGAAAAGAAAGAGATCTTTTATCACGAAATCACGAAAGTATGAAATCACGAAAAAGATCATGAAAGCTTTCGTATTTTTCAGTTTTCGTGTTTTCGTGATTGGTTTTATTTTTTCCATTAAAAAAACAAAAATTACAACGAGGGTACTAAAAAAGGTTCATAATGACGGCGAAAAAGGTTCTTGTTATCGGTGGTGGTGTTGCCGGGCTTGCGGCGGCATCTGAACTGGCCGATTTGGATATCGACGTTGAAATCGTAGAGCAATCAGACTTTCCCGGTGGCCATGCCATCCAGTATACGTGCAAAGCCACGGACCAGTGCGTCAAATGTGGTGCCTGCATGGTTGAGGAAAAACTCGATCGGGTCGTTAATAATCCAAAAATCAAAATGATGAGCGGCACCCGTGTTCAGAATGTTTCCAAATCAGAAGATTTTTCCGTTTCACTACTGAAAAAACCGGTTTTTATCAATCCTGAAAAATGCAGCAATTGTGGGATCTGTTTTGAAAAGTGCCCTGAAAAGGGTGCAGTCTTGAAAGGGTTTTCCAGGAATCACGTTCCTTTTTATGCTATCTCAGGTGAAAAATGCCGCTATCTGAAGGATCAATCGTGCACAATATGCCGGGAGGCGTGCCCGGAAGGCGCCATCGACCTGGATGCCGGAGAAACGACGCTATCCGCCCATGCAAATGCTGTGATTCTCGCCACAGGGTTCAAGCCGTTCGACCCTGTGAGCAAACCATACGGGTATGGTAAATTTAAGAATGTCGTAACAAACCTGGACATGGAAAGGATGTTGAGAAGGGATGGGCGGGCAATAAAGCCTTCTAACGGTGTCGAGGCAGACAGAATCGCTTTTATTCAATGCGTGGGTAGTCGTGATGCCAAACTCAACCACCTGTGGTGTTCGAAAGTCTGCTGCGGTTCAGCCCTGCGCATGGCGGGTCTGGTAAAAGCACGGCAGCCTGAAACACAGATCACTTTTTTCTACATGGATGTACAGACCTTTGGCAGAGATTTTGACGAATTTTACGCTAAAATTCAGAAAGATGTCCGCTTGATAAGGGCCATTCCGGGAGATATTTATCCTGCAGGAAACGATCAATTACAGGTGACATTTCTGGATAATACGTCCAGTGAAACTTTGCAGGAGGAATTTGACCTGGTCGTTCTTTCCGTAGGGATGACGCCCTGTCAAGACATGCAGGAAACAGCAGAAACACTGAAGCTGCAACTTGCCGAAACCGGGTTTATTGAACAGGCCGACAAAGGGAGCCTGTCTGCTGAAAAAGGCATTTTTACAACCGGCTCCGTTACCGGCCCTATGAGCATCCCCGAGTCCATCGCCAGTGCCGGCAAGACTGCTTTTGAGGTAACTAAGTATCTGGGGAATATGGCCTCGTAAAAAATCAGGAATTTACTTTTTTACGAGAGTGTTTTGTATTTAGTGTTTAGTATTTGGAGGCCTACCGGCTCGGTATATTTAGCATATATTTCAAACCAAACACAAAATACCAAACACAAAATACCAAACACAAAATACCAAACACAAAACACAAAATACAAAATACCAAACACCTGCTGAATTCGGCTTTTTACGAATTCAGCAGGATCGAAAGGACTTGCTTTGGATGCAAAAACGCTGATTCTGGGCAATAGTCGTGATGCTCGGGAAATTGCTGAAGAATTGCTTGAAAAGGATGGGGACGTCATTGTGGCAATGCCGGTGGGTATCCAACATACCGGTTTGTTTGATGATTTGCATGCCGAAGGAAAGACAGGGAAATTAGAGATACTCCCTGTTGCCGGTTCTTTTTCCTGCAGTGGTTCGGTGGGTCGATTTAGCCTGACGTTTAACGGAGATGACAAACCTGTTACCCGGACCGTTTCCAGTATTGTTATAGCAGATGAAGTGGAGCGCAAACCCAATTTCTCTCTTTATGGTGTTGGGGCATCTAGTGGCGTGGCTTCGCTTTCCCAAGTCTAT
>QMMS01000291.1 GCA_003647375.1 Deltaproteobacteria bacterium | reverse complement strand
GAAATGATGTTTTTCCTATGATATTGGTTATAATAACAACCTATTGATTATCCTTTGCCATGTTGTTTATGCAACCTTGGGGTTAACCGGATGATATCCCGGGTGGCGACCTCTCACCACTGGCTTTTCGGTAATTCTATGCAAAATGAAGATTAAACTTGCAAATTGCATAGAACTGCGCTATCTTCTGTACCCATATCTACCAAGTTAAATGAAATCCCAAGGGTAAATCCGTGGTATTCTGCGAAGGCGGATAAAGGTTGGATACAAATGATTCCCCGCGATATTGCATCATATCTGAAAAATCTATCCTTTAAATACCCGGTGGTCACCATGACAGGGCCTCGTCAATCAGGAAAAACCACCCTCGTCAGACATCTTTTTGATGACAAACCTTATGTCAATATGGAGCATATTGAAACCAGACAATATGCCCAATCCGATCCGATCGGTTTTTTGAATCGGTATTCGGATGGGGCAGTTATAGATGAGATCCAACGTGCTCCGGATTTGCTGTCCTACATTCAGGTCATCGTTGACGAGCAACAAAAAAACGGCATGTTTATTCTCACCGGGAGCAGTCAATTTAAACTGATGGTGAATCTTTCCCAATCATTGGCTGGTAGGAGCGCGCTGTTATGCTTACTCCCTTTTTCAATCCATGAACTACAAGCCCGTTATAGTGAACTTGATTATGTGGATTACATTTATAGAGGTTTTTATCCAAGAATATACGACCATGATCTTACCCCGACCACGGCCCTATCAGACTATTTCGAGACGTATGTTGAGAGGGATATTCGACAACTTTCGAGAATTCAGAACCTAATGCTTTTTCAAAAATTTGTACGGCTATGCGCCGGCAGGATAGGTCAATTATTGAATACAGCCAATCTATCCAACGATATCGGTGTCAGCCATACAACGATACGTGAATGGATATCCCTCCTGCAAACAAGTTACATACTGTTTTTACTGGAGCCTTACCACGGAAATATTAGAAAACGCCTTGTCAAATCACCGAAACTATACTTTTACGATGTTGGGTTTGCATCCTTTCTTTTGGGGATTGAAAACAGATCACAAATCGAAACCCATCCGTTAAGGGGAAATTTATTCGAGAACCTGGCCCTGATGGAGGTTCTCAAGTACAGGTATAATCGAGGCCTCAAGCATAACCTCAGTTTTTATAGAGACAGCAACGGCAATGAAATCGACATTTTTTTCTCAATTGCCCAGCATTTGCTGCCGATTGAAGTAAAATCCGGAGAAACGATTACCAACAGTTTTTTTAACAATTTCAAAAATGTTTCAAAGGTCATTTCAAAATTCCCTTATGGAAAGGCGCTGATTTACGGTGGAGACCGTTATGACGTGCAGAATAATACCCAAATTCTCAATATTCATCATATACATCCGTACCTGTCCGGTATCGAGAAGCAGTGATCCGATGACTACTATCTTTTCTGCAAGACGGTTACTCGATAGCGCTGATGGAATCGATGGCCTGAATCCTTTTCAATACCGGCGGGTGGGAGTAGTTGAGGAAAACATAGAAGGGATGGGGGAGGAGATTCGACAGGTTGTGGACAGACAGTTTTTTGAGCGCATCGATCATGGCCCCGGGATTCCGGGTGGTTTTCACTGAAAATCTGTCGGCCTGATACTCGTTTGATCGGGAACGAATCTGCATCAGTATGCCGATAAAAAAATCAAGGGGTGCGAAAAGCATCCCAAAAAAAATAAGCCCGGCATAGATAGAAACCCTGCTCATATAGAATGCGTCAAACAGGCCCTGGTAAGATATCATGAAAGAGAGCAGGTAGAGCATGAAACCGGTTTGTAAGATCCCCAGCAGTATTCCCTGTAATATATGTTTCTTTTTATAATGTCCCATTTCGTGGGCCAGAACCGCTACCAATTCCGGGACCGTATGCTGCTGGATGAGTGTGTCAAATAGGACGATGCGTTTATTTTTGCCGAACCCGGTAAAAAAAGCATTTGATTTGCGGGATCGTTTGGAGCCGTCCATGGTATAGACGCGCTTCAGCGGGAATTGAATGGACTTGGCGCATGACAGAATGGCCGTTTTAAGATCCCCTTCCTCCAGGGGCTTGAATTTATTGAAGAGCGGCATGATCCAGGTAGGGGCAATATACTGAACCACTAACATGTAGAGAACGATAATGGCCCAGCAGTATAGCCATGCATGGCTACCGGCATATTCAAAAAATGCCAGGATGCCTGCCAGGAGGGGAGCGCCCAGCAGGATTGCAAGCACCAGTCCCTTGAGCAGATCAAGCATATAGGTTTTCCAGGTGGTCTTGTTGAACCCGAACCGCTCCTCGATGACAAATGTTGCGTAAATCGAGAAGGGCTGTGATAACAGTGCGTAGAAAAACATCAAGGTTCCTATATACATCAAACCGGTCAGTACCGGACCATTTCCAAAAGACCGAACCCAGTTGTCAACGGCAGGAAAGCCACCCTGAAACCAGAAAAGAAGTATGGCCACCAGATTGATCACACCGGTTATCCACCCGAATCGGGTATTGACACGCAGGTAGTCCTGTGATTTTCGATATTGATCCGCATCGTACACTCCCTGGAACGGCTTGGGCAGCTTTTCCTGCAGCATTTTCAGGTTGAGTATGTCCGCAACGATGTGAATGACAACATCGAAGATGATAGCAGCGAGTATAATGACGGCGATGGAGTTCAATGGTAGAAAGCCTTTGAAATCATTTATAAATCCTCTATTCTTAAAATTTGAAGCGCTCACTTTAGGTTTTAAATATTTAGGCGTTTTTCGTTCATACCAGAGGTCTCCTATCGCGAATGACCTGAACATGTCAAAGTTTTTCAGCCAGTGTGAAAAATTGCAAAAAGGGAATAGCTAAAATTAAAAACAACGAGTCAGCCATGCAGGCCGGTTATATGCAAAGACGTGTACTGTTGTTTATTCGTGCACCGGAACTGGGCAGGGTCAAAACGCGCCTGGGAAAAAAGTTGGATGCTGCTACGGTTCTCACGCTCTACAAGCACTTTGTGGAGGACACCATGGAGAGCCTGACAGCGGGAAGGTATGGCATCATTGTCTTTTTTTCACCTCTGCACAAGGAAGCGGCCGTTCGGGCATGGCTGGGAGATACGGTCCATCTCCAACCACAGACAGGAGAGAACCTGGGAAAAAAGATGCGAAATGCATTTTCAACTGCCTTTGCTATGGGTTTGGGCCAGGCCGTTTTGATGGGCAGCGATTCTCCGGATATCGATATCGGTATTGTCGATGAAGCCTATGCTTTTCTGGAAAACAGGAACATGGTCATTGGACCGGCTGAAGACAGTGGCTACTACCTCATCGGATTTCAGAACCGGGCTTTTGATAGGGATGTGTTTTCCGGCATTGATTGGGGAACGGAGCATGTATACCAACAAACGATGCAGCATGTTCAGGATGGCGGTCTAAGCAGCCATGTCCTGCCGACCTGGCAGGATATTGATACCTATGAAGATCTTGTTAGCTTCTACCATCGTAATATAGCTAAGGGCCTCACCGGTCTGAAAACCATGAAATTTCTGAAACAGCTCAATCTTAAAGAATTCCAATGAAGCTGAATTGAATGAAAACAACGTTTGCATGTCTGGCATCCCTTGCCGCTGCCTTCACCTTTGCTTATGATCCATCCAAATTGTCCTTCACTGATCGTATAAAGTATAAAGTAGCAAAAATGATGTATGGCAAATACCCCCCCACAGGCACCATTAACTACATCTGGGGGAGCCAGGCAGTGGTCGACAGAATCGTTGTTAGTCCTTATACAAACCGTTCGATGATGATTGCTGTTACTTCGGGGGCTGAAAAAATCAACCAGTGGGTCACCCAGAAAAGAAACCTGCTGGAGGATTACCGAAACGCCTATCATACAGACCCACCCCTGATATCAGGCGTGGCAATCATGACGGATACCGACAATACCGGGGATATTATTTTTAGGTCACTTTCCGAATAGTAATCGATATAAAGGCAAAATAGGTAAGTCATCGTCTGTGAAACTGGTGTGATATTATAGGGTTCGAGGATTCCAGGGGCCAAGGGTTCGAGTGATGCTAAGAGCTTAGTGTATGGGTTTACCCTCGGACCCTTGACCCCTGGAATCCTCGAACCCTATCTTGTAGTACCTCACCAGTTTATGGGGTGAGACACCCAGCAGGTAGAGCATCATCAATACCCAGTTTCTAAAGGTGCCGAAAACCAACCCCTCTTTTTCCCATCGGCGAGGGTCTGTTTGAACCTTTTTATCGATAATTTTGATGGCATCACCACGCTTTTTGATGCGTTGCATAATGTCCACATCTTCCATGATGGGTATCATGCTGAATCCGCCGATCATATGGAAATAGTCTCTACGTAGAAAAACAGCCTGGTCTCCATAGGGCAGGCGGGTGATTCGGGAGCGGGCAGAGGCGACATTTTCGATGATACGGTAGCCCCATTTACTGGAACGGATACCGAGATCAAAGGCGCCTCCGACGATGTGTGGGTTTTGCAATGCTGATAAAACTGCATCGATGGCACCTTCGGGCAGTAAGGTGTCTGCGTGCAGGAACAACAGGATGGCTCCCACGGCCAGTTCAGCGCCCCTGTTCATCTGGATGCTACGGCCTTTGTCCGATATCTCTGTCTTCAATAGCAACTGAGATGACATCTTAAAATCGATGGCTCTGAGAGTTTTAGCATCAGGGTCGGCATCGACAACAATGATTTCGATCTTTTCCCCCGTTGATTGGTCTGCCAGGCATTCAAGTACGGCACGGATGGTTGCGGGTTCGTTCAAAACGGGTATGATAATAGAGATGTCAGGTTTCATGGTTTAACTCAACAGGGTTCGGGAGATTGTTGATTGGTGGTGATGGAACAACCGAATTCTTAAATTTTGAAACGCTCACTTTAGTTAGTGTCCGTCCAGAAATAGGGATTTTCGCGTTCTGACAAGGCGGGCGTCAGATTTAACCCGGAGTAATAGCGTGCTATTTTGAGGAGTTAAATCATGGCACCCAACGCCGGCAGGGCGTGAAAAGACCATTTATGGATGGGCACTAGTTAAATTACACGCTTTTCCGATAGGGGTCAATCTTCTCGACAAGCTTGAACGAATTTCCGGGTTAGGACGAATGACCATCTCATTGTTTATATTATGAAATCCGCACCACAATACATAGGGAACTCATTACCTATTTTAAGGGATGAAAAAGTTTTAATGATATTTAACTATTTGATATCATTTGAATAGCTAAAATATTTTATAGTTTCGCATGGTTTTTGCATAATAGAAAACAACAAATAACCAGGACTGACTTGTTCAGACATGTTAATGCATGTGAGAGGTTGAATATACTGATGAAAGAAGGCTTTTTGGATAACGGCGGTCGGCGTGCCGGGGTAGACAGGCGAGTTTTTTCCTATGCTGTCCATATCCCTGAAAGAAGAATGACCGAGGATCGGCGGCTTGGTATCGACAGGCGAGAGCATCCAAGAGAACCTGTATAATCGATTTTTGTAAAGACGTATTTAAAAGAGGGCAGATAGAAACAATCTATCGGCCCTCTTTTTTTTGTTTATTGGGTTGAAAGGCCTGTTTTTATGGGCCGGATATGGATATGTCGTAGATTCCGTGCTACGGTGGCGGGAACTTATAGGTGTTTACCCCAGTGTTGCAAAAGCCGGAGGGCTTCAGAGTCAAGGCGTCTGAGGGTGAAGTCGTAGTTTTTTACTTCGAACCCTCAGCAACGCAGGATCTGAAGTTCTCCGGCT
>QMMS01000290.1 GCA_003647375.1 Deltaproteobacteria bacterium | reverse complement strand
CCACAGGAAGTGGGAGTTCCGTAAGGTTAAAGTAGAGAGCAACGCAGGTGCTAACATCATTGCTAACTACATTAAGGAACGTATAAGAGAAGAAGGACTACGGCTTACACTAGACGCTAAGAATACTAGTGCTGGGTCAGGTAAGAAAGAACATAGAATAGCAGCCACACTAGAACCTAGGTACGAGAATGGGGACATGTGGCACTACAAGGCAGGGCTCATCATGGAGCTAGAGGAACAGTTGGTACTAGAGCGTCCTCCTCATGACGATTTAAAAGATGCCCTTGCAGCAGCAGTAGAGATAAGTATATCACCAGCTAGGTTTGGTAAGATGAAACAAGTAGTTAACCTAGCTAGTCATCCAAGGTTTGGTGGAGTAATTAGATAGATGAGTAGCTTAGAATCACTAACAATAGAATCAGTAATGCTAGAGAGACCACAACTAGCAGAAGAGATTACTAATAAGTACACGGAGTGGAAGTCTGCACGTAGAGGGGCTGAAGCTAGGTGGAAAGAGACTACTAACTATGTATACGCTACGTCTACTAGAGAGACTACTAACGGTGCAGTGGGTGGCATAGACCCAGACAATCAATCAGGGTGGAGCCACAGTACTCACCTACCTAAGCTAACCCAGATATATGATAACCTAATAGCTAACTATAGGTTTGCCTTGTTCCCTCACAATGACTGGTTTAAGTTCATAGGAGAGGATAAGGAAGCAGTAACTAAGGACAAGCGTAAGGCTGCTGAGTCCTACCTACGTACTAAACATAGACTTAATAACTTCGAGGATGTAGTACTAGAGCTACTGAATGACTGGGCACTGTATGGTAACTGCTTTGCGGAGGTAACATATGAAGCTAGACTATCAAACGAGATTGATACTACTTATACTGATTATGTTGGCCCTGTTGTGCGGAGAATTAGTCCCTATGATATTGTATTTAATCCCCTAGCAGAGAGCTTTGAGAATGCACCTAAGATCATCAGGTCTATCCAGAGTATGGGAGAGTTCCTACGTACAGTAGAGGAGAACCCTACTAAGGACTACGATGAATCAGTAGTAGCTAAGGTTAAAGAGACACGTAGTACTGCGTTCCTAGCAGGTAGTGGAGAGATAGATAAGGGTGAACAGTTAACCTATGATGGCTTTGGCTCATGGTCACAGTACATTAAGTCTGGGTACGTAGAGATACTAGACTTCTACGGTGACATATGGGATGCAGAGAAGGGTGAGCTACTAAAGAACCAAGTGATTACAGTAGTAGATAGACTATACGTACTACGTACATCAGAGATTAAGACTAGTAACGGTAAGGCTAACATCTTCCACGCAGGATGGAGACAGAGACCTGATAACCTATGGGGTATGGGGCCACTAGATAACCTTATCGGTATGCAGTACCAGATTAACCACCTAGAGAATGCTAAGGCAGACGCACTAGACCAGATGATTACCCCTACTAGAATAGTAGTAGGTGACGTAGATGAGAGTGGAGTAGAAGCAGGGAGACCCGGTGGTACCTATCGTATCCTTGGTGGAGAGGGTAGCGTAGTCAACCTAGCACCTGATACTACTATCCTACAGGTAGACTTCATGAACGCACAGAAGATGAACCTCATGGAAGAGCTAGCAGGTTCACCTAGAGAAGCTATGGGTATACGTACCCCCGGTGAGAAGACAGCGTTCGAGGTTAACTCCTTACAGAATGCAGCGTCTAGGAACTTCCAGAATAAGATTAGCCAGTATGAGAGTACCTTCATTGATAAGCTACTTAACGCTGAGCTAGAGCTAGGTAGAGAGTACCTAGATGGAGAAGATACTATTAAGGTAGTAGATACGGATACCTTCGGAGTAGAAGAGTTCCTTACTATTACTAAAGAAGACTTAAAGATTAACGGTAAGATAGTACCCATAGGGGCTAGGCACTTCGCTAGACAACAGCAGCTTATAGCTAACGCTATGCAACTGATACAGCTAGCAGCCCAAGACCCACTAGTAGTACAGCACTTCCCTTCTAAGCGACTAGCTAAGATGTACGAAGAGCTGCTAGGACTAGATGAACTAGAGTTATACGTAGAGTTCGGTAGGGTATTTGAAACACAGGAACTACAACAGTTAACACAGGCAACCCAGATGCAACAGGGTATGCCGGGAGAAGAACCAGTTGAGTAACAGACCAGTACCTAATGCACTACTAGCATTGGTAAAGAGAAGTGAAATCAAACGGTTCACACAGGATTATTACGAAGCTAATTTTGCTTTAGATATAATAAGAGAGGCCATCGAAGAGAAGCTAAGGAAACTTTCTGACAAGGAAGAGAACGAAGCTAACTTCAAGGAGCCCGGGTATATGGAGAAGTATATACATATACTAGGACAACGTAAGATGGCTAAAGAACTATTAAACTTATTTCCAAAGAAGGGGTAGACCATGCCTAGCACATTCGCAGCACAAGCCGATATAGACCCTCAGGCTAACACTGTAGTCACGGAAGTGGCGGCACAGAACCAAGAGGTACAATCAGACCAGAGCGTAGCCCTTATAGTAGGTGAACGAGCCTTTGCAACAATGGACGATGTGAAGACGAAGATAACAAATCAAGACAGTCACATTAGTAATATCGAAACTGAGAATGCTACACTAAGAGCTCAGCTAGAGACAGCTAATCACAGCCTTGAAACTGCTACGTCTCTCGATGAGGTGCTCAAAAGCAAGGAAGAACTTAAGGATAGCGGTCTCTCACCAGACCAAATTAAAGAGCTAGTAGGACAGCAAGTAGGTACTCTACGTGCAGGGGAGCTAACTGATACAAACCGTACGAACTGTATTAGTAAAGCAGAGAAAGCATACGGAGAGAACTTCATTGTTAAAATGCAGGAGCAAGCTACAGAGCTAGGGCTCACTATGGATGACGTAGATAAGATGGCAGGAGAGAACCCAAGACTCTTCAATAAAACTTTCTTACCTACTATTAGTCAGCCAGTAGCACCAGCACATGCACATACTAGTACAATACGAACTTCTAACTTTCAGGAGAGCAATAGCCTTCCTGAGATCAAGCCAGTGTTAAGTCTGACCTCAAAGGAACGGACAGCACAGTTTGTTAGACAGTTAGAAGCATTACAACCATAACTGTAAGAGGATATAATAATGTCAGGTAACATTATTGCGAATACCGATCCCGCTATACGCGCGGTCGTACACTCGAATGACCTCCTAAAGCAGTTGGAAGATGGCTTTTTGCCAGAGGGTTTGACACGCGATGTCTCCGAGTTCGGTGACGGCACACTCCTTCAAATTCCAACCGTAGGTCAAATGCCTTTGCATGATATTGCAGAGGGTGAAGATACACCATTAAGTCCACTAGATACTGGTACTGTGACAATGAACATCACAGAACACAAAGGTACTGGTGGGTATGTTTCTGATGAGCTGAAAGAGAATGGCTATAAGGCAGCAGCAGTAGAGGCGGAGATTGTACCACAGTCCCTGCGTTCAATCGCTGAGTCTTATGAGACCGACATGCTTTCCCAGCAGAACCAACAGACAGCTAGTGATCCTAACATGTATAACAACGTGTCACACAGGATCTTGGCGTCAGGTACCTCAAGCGTACTAGCCTTAGATGACATTGCTTATCTTAAGTTAGCGTTTGATTCAGCCAATGTGCCAGATGAGGGACGTATTCTTATACTACCTCCTATTGCTGAAATGACTTTGAACTCCGCAGTTGGAGCTCAGGCATTCACCAATAACCCAATGTTCGAGGGTATGGTAGGAGAAGGGTTTGTTAAGAACCGTAAGTTCCTACGTAATATCTTTGGCTTTGACCTCTGGGTTTCCAACAGACTACCTGATGCGGTAGCCGAAACGATTACTGCTACTGGTATTCTACCTCCTATCGGAGCTACGAACAGCCACGTTGCTGGTATGAAAGTCGGGATCGCTATGTGCGTAGCAGATGATACTACCAAGCCGTTTATGAATGCTTGGAGACGTCAGCCTCGTGTTGAAGGTGATCGTAACGTAAGTAAACGTAGAGATGAGTTTCACGTCACAGCTCGCTGGGGCTTCGGTGCTCAACGTCTCGAAACACTTGCTACACTTGCACTATCATCTAGTGCTTACTAAGGGAGGATTGAATTATGTCTAGAGAACAAAGTTCAATTGGTAGTTCAATCTACTACGGCCCTCGTGATGTTGATAGCGGTGTAGGTACTGCTATTGGCAATACATCTGGAGAGGATGAGTTAGTTTATAAGTTCGCTTATGACGCACTCCCCGGTCTAGATGCCGATGATATGGTAGTTCCTACAATCCCTGCTGGTGCACACATTGTGTCAGCAAGTTGTCAGTTAACTACTGCTATCACTGGTGCAACAGACTACTCCGTTGGTTTAAACGCTGACGTAGATGCTCTGTTGGACATCGGGGATTCATCTCTAACTACTAACTCAGTATCGGAAGGTACCGGGGCGGCAATTGGAGAAGCGTTAGCTGCTGATAGTCAGTTAACATTTACTTTCACAGGTACAGCTACTGCTGGCGAAATGATCGTACGTGTTAAGTACTACTTAGAAGGCGCGTAGCAACCATTAGACCTAGGGGGTTAATAGCCCCCTTAGTCTTATCATTATAAGAAGAGACCATGTCTAAGACACTACTACAAATAGTTAAGAATACATTAGAGGCTATGGACAGTGATCCAGTAGACTCCATATACCTTAACGATGGTGGCACAGAAGAGTCAGAGCAGATAGCTAACTTTGCTGCACAGTTGTACGAGTACATGCACAGTATATACAACTGGCCTCACGGTAAGATACTTACTCAACTAGATGCACTAGGTGACAACACTAAACCCAACTACTTACTAATACCTAGTACTGTAGGAGAGTTACTGTGGCTTAAGTACAGAGAGAAGGACATCACTTGGTTAACACCAGAGGAGTTCATTGATCTATGTAACGGGCGTAACAACATCACCAAGGATAGTGGTGGTCTATACCAAGACAACCTATCAGATAATACAGAGGTAGTAGATTCATATGAGGGTATCCGACTGTTCATTAAGAACAACAGTGACCCTACCTATTATACTTCCTTTGACGGAGACCACTTAGTATTTGATTCGTATGACAGTACTAACGAGAGTACACTACAGAACAGCATCAGTGCTGTACACGCAGTAAAGAACTCTACGTTCCTCATACAGGACGATGCTATACCGGACTTCCCAGATAACATATACCCTTTGTTCCAAGCAGAACTGAACAGAGAGGCACACCTTAGATTAAAACAAGTAGATAGCCCAGTGGATGCCAAGCGTGCACTAATATCTATGTCAGCACAGAGAACTAAAGCAAGTAAACTTAACAAACAACGTATCTTAGGATATGGGAGAAACTAGATGACCGCGTCTACTAAAGCTACACCAGAACGAGAGAGTATCCAAGAGATTAGAAACACTAAGAACCCCTTAGAGATTAAAGTAAATAAGAAGTGGCCTAACATGTATGAGATTATTAGATCAGGTGGTGGTAAGACCCCTGTGGATCTCAAGGGTATGTTCACTTCCATGGCAGTAGCTAAGTCTGCTATCAAGAAACACCTAGGATAATTAATGCCAAGAGCATCTGGAATAAAGCAACTCATAGCACCATCAGCAGGACTAGTAACAGAGCAATCTAAACTAGCACCAGCAGAGGGTTCTACAGTTGACGAGCTTAACTTCACCTACAATGACGATGGGTCTATTAGACGTAGACGGTACGGGTTAAACAAGGAGGACGGAGCGTCCTTCTACTCCCTTACT
>QMMS01000289.1 GCA_003647375.1 Deltaproteobacteria bacterium | reverse complement strand
CTATTTTAATATGGCGAAATGTCCATTTTTTGGCCCTCAAAATGGGTGAAAATAACGAGGTCTAGATATGTCCTTGTCAAGCAGTTTTATAGGTTAATTTCTGACACTAAAAGATGCAGAAGAATCTCAGTCACCTCCGGTTGTTTGACTCAAACTGATGTCAATCAGAGCCAAGTTTTTTGAACAAAATTGTTTTGGTCAGACTAAATTGTTAAAAATGAGATTTCCAAAGCACTCGGCTTGTTTGATTTTTTAGGTTCCATTTACCGTTTGTGGCAATTTGTTTTTTCCGGTTAATGGTTGACGATCAAATGAATCCCTGGTTAAGAATATAGAGCAGATTTACATTTGGCCGTTTTGTCGGCAATCTGTTGTTCCCAATTGATTATTTTGTTAATCAGTGCGAAGCGGTCTTGCCATGTTGCCTCAAACACATGCCGAATATGGGCGCAAACGGCAACGAATCGGTCTGTTTGTTTTTCCAGCAGGGTTTGCAGCTTTTCTTCCCAGAAAGACCGGGCCAAGAAAAGGGAGCCAAACAAAATGTTGTCGCTGATGCGAAAGGCCGCATCGTTATCGGGCGATGTCCCATTACATTCCTGCATCAGGTTGTTGTTCTCGGTCTCGAATTCATCAAGCCAGGCAGCACGTTCGATTTGCGCAAATTCTCGCAACAACGTTTCTTGTTGCCGCAGATCAATTTCGTGTTGGCAATTTTGAACGACCTTTACAAGGTATCTGTGGGCAAACTTATTTTGAATGCGCCCCTTGCCTTGTACTGTTCCAAAGATTGCCAGACCCTGCCGAATGGCCTCGGGCGTAAATGCACCTGCGAGCCACTGTCGCGTTTTGCTCTGAGGGTCCAGATCCTCGATGCCAAATCGTTTGAAGCCTTCATTCAAAAGTGTAAGACTCACGTTATGGGTCGGCAGTATGTCAACGCGTTGGGTTTTTGTATGGTCGGCATGTAACTGCTCAATGAACTTGCGATCCTTAGCGGGATCCGGGCAGACTTCCTTCAAAACTTGCCAGCGACTTTTTCCATCGAACTCAACGCGGCCCGCATGGTTGATTCCCGAGGTGTAAGCGCGGATGATTTCATGAACGGCGCTTTTTTTCAGGGCTTCCTCACTTTCGTCGTTCAGATAAATAGTTCCCACTGCCTGTTCAAATTTACCGAATTCCCCTTCAATAACCGCTTTGTTTTCAGGCCGATTCAAGGTAGCTGGAATCATGAGGGTTGTTTTCTCAACATGGCCCCGCAAATTTTGATCAGAATGGATCGGTTTGTTGTCGTGGAGCAGGCCCTGGGGCGATCGGCCCAAAAACCCACAACTTTCATCAAAAGCATCCCGTACGCCCTGTGCGCATTCGGTATCGGTTAGAACCACTGCCGTGTGGCAAGCGGTTGACTGGTCTACTATCCCCTGCCAGTTATATGAACCTACCTCACCCGTTTCCGTAAATATGACTTCAACCTCCTTGCCGTCCGTCACCAGCACATTGCCCGGTTCACATTGTGCGGTGGAACCTCGATAGCGGGGTCCTTTTTGTGATTTCACCGGAAGTATTCCGCAAATGACAAGTACCCGGCGAATCAAAGATGGACTCAGATGCATACGGGCGCTTTCATATTTAAAAAACTCCCTGAGGCTTCCTTCCCATGTGGCACACTCCTCGACGATTTGCCTGAAATCTTCGCTTGCTGTGGTGGGCATATCCGGACATGGCCGATTATGATGTCCTATATATGGGGATGACTGATCTTTTCTGCCCCAGGATCTGAGCGTTTGGTATGGTACTTCAGCCTCCTGACAAAACCCTTCTATAGAACCTTGCCATTCCTCCAGCAAGTCAAGAAGAAACCGGATACAGCCATCGCTATAGGTGGCATAGCCGCTTTCATGGGTGACCACTGCTCCGGGATGATCCAAACGGTAACGCAGGATCTTTTCGCGTAACTGCCACCGCTGCTGTTCTTCGGCATGGGGGGCAATGCGATTTTCAGGCCGACCGGGGCCGGCAAGTTCAATCGTTTCCAAAATGTCCTCGATTTGCCTTTTACGCTCATAGACCTGGGTACGGTTTACCCCGGCACCTTCACAGATCGCAGTGAGGGGACCGTCCAGGACAAGACCCACACGGGAAGCGTTTTCTTGAACAAGCTTGTAAAGGCCAATTAATGTTAACCCGTTGGTCTGACACGCTTCTTTTAAATTCATGGCTGAAACCGATAGCTGTTTGGGTTTGCAATATCGGCTGTGAATCCCAAACAACCATCGATTTGTCAACCCTTATCCTCGGATGGCCGTTCAAATTCTCCCGTCTCTCTCATGAGGGATGAAGAAAAAAAAGACACGGCAATCGGTGTTATCCGAAGACCCTTTCTCCCATCAGCCAGATTTGCGGCTTTCCCCCGTAGGTGACCACTTTGAACAGGTCAAGGCCGCGATTATCAGGATTAGTCAACTCCGGTGAGTCAGCCCCCAATCCCCGTTCGATCCTTCTCAGGGTTTGTTCCGCCAACCCGTAATACCGGTCCGCCGGGACCAATAGTCCACCCAGCCCATGATGGGTGCGCTGATGGTTGTAGTGTTCCACCCAATGTTTTATCCCCCGGGCTGCATCTGTCAGGTCCATGAATTCATGCTGTTCGACGCATTCTTTCTGGAAATTGGCGTTGAGCGCCTCCACCTTACCATTGACTGCCGCTTCCCTGGCCATGTAGTAGTTGATTTCATATCCTTCCAACAGGGCTTCGAAGCGGGACAATCCCTTCCAGGAATGAAAGGCGGAACCTCGGTCGGTCATCACCCCATCCGGACGGCCATAGCGCTGGACTGCCAAGTCAAAGGCCTCAATTACAGGATCTGCTTTTTCGGTCGGAACCATTGTCCAGCCGGCGATGAAGCGAGAAAAATCATCTTCTATGAATAGCACGCACTGTTTCTGTTTATGAACATAGAAGTGATAAAAATCCAGGTGATACAGCTCGCGCGGACGTCCCGCTTCATAACGACCTACATGCTCCTTGCGCCTCAGGGTAGGTGGGATATAGCCGTTCTCTTCCATCACATGCCGAGCTGTGCCTACCGAAACCTTAAATCCGCTCCGTTTCAGCATGTTCCGGATCTGGCTCGGCCCATACCCCGGATGCCGGCGCCACATGCCAAGGATTCGTTGATCTCTCTCTGTCTTTGGGTCTTCAATCTCAATTCTTGCGTCTGGATCACTTTTGCCCCCACGGCGCTTTAAGCTTCGACGCCATTCGTAGATTGAGGTCTCTGTGGTTCCGAATTTCTGCGCTGCTGCTTGAACATCGTTTGATCGAGCGTATTCAAGAATTTCTTGCTTCTGAGCACGAGAGTAACGTTTACCTCTGCCAGGATAACATTTCCTCTTGTTCTCATTCATCATCTGGCCTGCATTCGCGCTGTCTTTTTCCATTTTCCCTCTCCTTTTTAAGATGGTTGTTGTAGTGAGAGGGACTGATGCCTCCAGCATCTTTATGTCAGAAATTCCCTTAACTGATTCTATGAAGAATTATAGTCTGTGACAGTTAGTGCCTGAACGAAAACCCGTAATCTTCAGGATGATAGAACGGAAATATCGGAACAACCATGCCGAGAAATCGGGATTTTCTATTGAAAATTGGCATGCTTTTTTGGGTTACATCTCAATAGCCATAATCGAGCATAATTGGGCATGCCTGTCCACATAAAGTAGAACGAGAATCAAAAATGAGACTATGCGGCCGCTTTAAGCCGTCTCTTTTGCATTTTTTCCAATCGCTGTACTTGCTTCAGCTTTTTTTGTTGAAGAATGTGGCCGATGATTTGGATATTTCGCGCCAGGACGGCCAACCCCACATAGCGCTCAAATCCTTTTATCCCATGGTCCAGGCACCGATCCAGCCCATGGTTTTCAAGGGCGTTTATGCTAGACTCTACTGCGGAATGCTTTCTCCGGGCCTCACGAAACTCTTCAGAGTTTTCAATCTCCCGGTTAATGGCAGACAACTTCCCCTTGCGGGGAAGCACCACCCGATCTAAGAGTTCTCGCAGTTTTTCCTGGTTTTCCGGACTGTGAAAACCTTTGTCAAAGCTGCAACTGCCAAGCTCAACAAAGCGTTCCTTCGTTTCTTGAATGATCGGAACCGCAATCTTGTCATCTGTTTCATTCTGCATCACGCGATGGTGCAAAATGAAGCCAAATTGATCTTTGATAATGCAAACCCTGAGTCCCAGTTCTTGTGATATGCCAGCCTTGCCCTTGCTGATCCACTCGGTATGCTCCTCAAAAATGGAGAAAACCTTTTCGTGATGGGGAATACTTTCTCCTTCCACGACTCTTCTGCGAATTTGATCAATCTGCCGTTCAGCATGGGCAATGTACTCTTGGATTTTCCGTATCTTCAGCTGAACAACAATGTCTGCAGGCGATAACGCCGCTAAAATGGTTTCCTTGACCTTATTAATGATATCTTCGGCCAAATCAAGGTATGCAAGATGGGCTGCAATAATCAATTGTTCCCTTTTGGATTTCTTTTCCTTATTTTTTGAAGTGGAGCGCTTCGTCAGTTGTGCCTTTCGGAAAAGCTTTTTGGTCTTTTTTAAAAGGTAGTCGCTTTTACGCCATCCGGGCAATCCTGCTTGAACATATAAGAACACAACCGACAGGATCATTTTCCGCATGGCATCCCACAAGAGATTGATGTCTGTCGGGTAGTGAACATCCGTTTCCAAAACAAAAGAATCACAGCTCGTGTTCAGCTTTTCATCAGGTTTCATCCCAACAATTTCATGTCCGTACTTAACAGTAACCTGGTTGATTTTATCAAGAATTTCAGGTGTAAAGAGTGACACGTTGTCCTTCAAAGTTTGCAAAGCGTAACGGAAATCGTTGTCCATGATGCTGTGACCGAGCATCAATCGTAGTGTCAGATGGTTGTTGGCAATTTCCATTAATTTATCGTAATCCCAGTTGCAGGACAATCTCAAGGTTCCCAAAACAAGGATTTTCCACAGGTCCATACCTCTTCGTCCGTTATTGGGATTGATTTTGACGGGAACCAAATCTGTGAGTGCTGCAAAAATCTGTGTACGAACGTCGAGGTCACAGTATATCGCTTGCAGGCCAATGAGCAGTTTTGGGATTTCATCGCGAGAGCGGATGTCAAATTCAATGTCACTGATTGCTACCTCACCGAATCTCATTTGGCTTTTGAGTACTTCTCGCATATTTTTCTCCTCCGAATCTTTGCAAATATATGACGCATTGCGTCATAATCCTAAACCATCCACCATCAGTTTACACCAATCCATAGCATTTATGACGATTTTTGTAAAGTTAAAAATGCACTCAAAAAGAATAAATTTGGAAATATTCGGATGACTATATGTGTCGTAAGCAGTTGACAAATCGATAGAAAATGGGATACCGTTCAGGCACTACCTTACAAGATAGTTGATAGAAGACCCGGCGATATCGCAACCTGTTATGCTGATCCCCGAAAAGCAAAAAGCCGATTGGGATGGGATGCCAAGTACGGCATAGATGAAATGTGTTCCGATGCATGGCGTTGGCAACGAAACAATCCGAATGGGTATGAATAAATAGCACGATAACACCTTTGAACCTGATTGTTTTTCATTCGATGTTCATCTTTGCCAACGTCACCCCCCCCCTCACACGACCCCGAGCGCCGTCAAAAATACGCGCTACAAGGCCACAAAACCGAAAATACATTGTTTTCTATTTGTCACTATGATAAATTATTCCGCAAATATTCAACAATATGAAATCTTTTTGATTTCATTGTGGGGCTATCAATATGGG
>QMMS01000288.1 GCA_003647375.1 Deltaproteobacteria bacterium | reverse complement strand
CGAGCAGGGGACCTGCGGGTTGACCTGTTATCGCGCGATGTTGTCCGCGGCGGAAAAAAAATCGAACTGCAGCCCCTGGAATACTCGTTGCTGGAATACCTGATCAGGAACAAGGAGAGGGTCGTCTCTAAAACCATGATCATGGAACATGTCTGGAACTACAATTTCGACCCCCAGACCAATGTGGTAGAGGCACGCATATGCAGGCTGCGGGACAAGATCGACAAGGGATTCGACCAAAAGCTTATACAAACGATTCGCGGTGTCGGTTATGTTCTTAAAGAAAGCACTTGATCGCCTTCACACCCTGAGGCGCACCCTGGCATTTCGTTTAACGCTCTGGTATGCCGGTATCTTCACGCTGTCGGCCTGTCTTGCCTTTCTTATCTTCTACTTGATGATCACCTCTCTTTTCCAGGAGCAAACCGACAAGGATCTTCTGAAGCAGGTGGGTTTATTCACCGCCATGCTCAATGCAGACGGGGTTGAAGCCGTTGAACGCCTTGCAGAACAGGAAGTTCAGGCATCCGGTGAAAGAAAGATCTTTTTCCGCCTGCTGTACCCCACCGGCATTTCGTTCTCTTCATCCAACATGTCCTTCTGGCGCGATATCGGTGTGGCAAGGACTTCCATCGACGACATTATGGACGGCGCTGCCTACGTTTATGAAACCATCTCCATCCCTCAGAAAAAGCAGCGTGTGCGCATCATCTACAGCGCTATCGGTTCCGGCATCATTCTTCAACTGGGCTATTCCATGGAGAACATCCTTGGATTCTTCCAGGCCTTCCAGAAAGTGTTTATACCGGGCATGCTGGCCCTGATCATCGTGTCGGCCGGTTTTGGATGGTTCATGGCTAGAAGGGCCCTGGCCGGCGTAGGGGCGGTCACGCATACGGCCAGGAGCATATCACCCGGCAGACTGGAAGAGCGGGTGCCGGTTCCGGGAAAGGGAGATGAGATCGACCAGCTGGCCAACACGTTTAACGCCATGCTGGACAGAATAGAACAGCTGGTTAACGGTATCAAGGAGATCAGTGACAATGTGGCCCACGACCTGAAAAGCCCTATAACCGCTATGCGCGGTAGTGCTGAAATTGCCCTCACCACCGGAAAGTCAAAAGCGGATTTAGAAAAGATGGGGGCGGATACCATTGAAGCATGCGATCGTCTCCTGGATATGATCAACACCATGCTGGCCATTTCCAAAACCGAAGCCGGGGTGGGAGAGCTGCAAACCCGTGATATCGACATCGATGAAATAGTTCGGGATGCCTGCGAGCTTTTCGATCCCCTGGCAGCGGATCGATCCATAGAACTCAGGTGTGAAGCCACTGCCAGGACAAGCATCATAGGGGATATTTCCATGATCCAGCGCATGGTCGCCAATCTCGTGGACAATGCCATCAAGTACACGCTGCCGGACGGCCGGATCGATATCGCCACCCGTTCGGATGCAGAGGGCCCGGTGGTCATATCCGTTAAGGACACGGGCATGGGTATTTCAGGGGATGATTTGCCTTACATCTTTGACCGCTTCTTTCGTTGCGATCCCAGTCGCTCGACCTCCGGTTCCGGCCTGGGCCTGAGCCTGGTCAAAGCCGTGGCCGAAGCCCATAATGGGCATGTAGCGGTAATTAGCAAGATCAATGAGGGCAGTTGTTTTGAAGTCATATTTCCCGCAGATATTGCTTCCGCCGTTGCCATTTCCAATGCGTAAATTCTGCTTTGTCAACTGAAGATTGATGCCAGGAATCAATTGTTTACATTTGAAGTCTTTAACACAAAAAAACAATAATCAGATAATTTTAACCGGACAGCAGTGATAGAATTTATTGACATGTTCCGTGATTTGTAATAAATGCGTCGCCAAATTCATTAAAACAAAATGGAGGAACGTCGTGAATATTTTACATATCTCTGATCTTCATTTCGGCCCCCGTCACTGGGAGGGAGACGACAATATTCTTCTGAAGAAGATTAACTCATACGATGCCGATATTGTGATCAACACCGGGGATAGCACGACAGATGGCATGGAAGATGAGTATGCAGAAGCGGGACGCTTCTTAAAATCTATCGAATGCAAGAATGTTATCTCCATTATGGGGAATCACGACAAAAGAAATATGCGCTCGCATGAACTATTCCTGAAATATATTTTTGATCCGAAGATCATCTACCTGTCTGAAATGGCGCAAACCACCAAGGAAAACCTTTTTTTGAAGCGGGAGATAACCAGGGTCCGTGACAATTTTACTGATTTAAACTTTTTCAAAGTCATTCCTGTCAATGGAAAATCCGTATTAATTATCGGCATCGATTCAAATGAACTTTACACCGATGTGGGGTTTGTTGAAGAGGAGATCTTACATGCTATTTCAGACAAAATCGATCAGGTGGAATATGATGTGCCGCTGCTGCTGATCCATCATTCCATTTTGGGCACCGATGAAGAGCCACTTAAAAATTCCTTACGCGTAACTGATTTTGTAAGGAAGCACAAAATTGGAAACGTCTTTTGCGGCCATACCCACGAACTGGAGGTGAGGCGATCCGTGGATCTGTATCGCGGGAATTCATTTACCCAATTTATGTGCGGTTCTCTCTCGTCATCCAACCATGCCTACGACGACAATATGTTTTTGTATTATGAAAATTGGGGCACGGATGATCAGCTTTTGCATCTGGTGCGGATATTCACCCAGGGGGGCAAAGTGCATTTCGAAAGAGAATATATTACAATCACAAATCCAAAATAAAGGAGCGACAATTACTATCTGTCATGCTCCCTTTGGGATATGGCGTCGGGTACGCTGTTTATTGGCTGGTTAATAAGGTGGCTGTAGGCTATTGTCCATACAAATACAGGTGTTATGACTCACATGAAAGTGCCCAATGGATATACAGTGTCAGGGTTGCCGGGAAGAATATTAGATAATGATTTACAGCACTAATACCTGTTTATAATAATATGATTACTCCTTCTTGCGCTAGCGGAAGATTATTGTAACAATCCAAAAAAATCATTACGCAATAATAAACTATGGGTCATACACTAGAGAAAACCGCCTACCGGCGCTTGACCGAGCGTCTTAATCGCTTTCCTCAAGGGGCGCCGTCTTCCAAACTGTTGACCAAAATATTGATGGTGCTATTCGAAGAAAAGGAAGCTGAGCGCGTTTCACTACTACCCATCAAACCGTTCACTGCCGGCAAAGCTGCGCGTATTTGGAAGGTATCCGAAAACGAATCGCGCAGATTTCTGGAACGTCTGGCCCATAAGGCCCTGCTGGTGGATATGGAAGTCGACGGAGAAATTCAATATGTTCTGCCCCCACCAATGGCAGGATTTTTTGAGTTTTCCCTGATGCGCATCCGCGGGGATATTGACCAGAAGTTGCTCGGTGAACTCTTTTTTGAATATCTTAATGTACAGGAGGATTTTGTCCGGGAGCTTTTTACCAAAGGTGAGACTAAACTGGGTCGCGCCTTTGTTCACGAACCAGTTATTTCCTCGAAGAATGCCCTGCATGTACTGGATTACGAACGTGCCAGCGAAGTTATCACAACGGCCAGCTACCGTGGCATCAGTATGTGCTATTGTCGCCACAAGATGATGCACAAGGATCGGGCTTGTTCAGCACCCATGGATATCTGCATGACATTCAATACCACGGCCGCCTCCCTGATTCGGCACGGTCATGCTCGTCAGGTGGATATACCAGAGGGATTGGATCTCTTGGCCCAGGCTTATGAAGCAAACTTGGTCCAGTTTGGTGAAAATGTTCGTGAGGGGGTTAATTTCATTTGTAACTGTTGTGGTTGTTGCTGCGAAGCCATGATTGCCCAAAGACGTTTCGCGGTCATGCATCCGATTCATACCACCAATTTCATACCGCAAATTGATACCAATACCTGCAATGGCTGTGGCAAATGTGTTGCGCTTTGCCCGGTGGAGGCCATGACCCTGGTTTCCGCCAACAATCCTCATCGTCCCAAACAAAAGAAGGCGCAAGTCGACCTCGACCGCTGCCTGGGTTGTGGCGTTTGTGTGCGGGCCTGCACGAAAACGGCTTCAATATCGATAGATCGTCGCGGAAAACGTGTGATTACTCCTTTAAACAGTACGCATCGATCCGTGGTAATGGCCCTGGAGCGTGGTAAGCTGCAACACCTGATTTTTGATAACCGGGTTCTATGGCATCACAGGGCTCTGGCCGCTGTTTTAGGGGTCATATTAAGGTTACCGCCGATTGAGCGAGCTTTGGCAAGCCAACAGATAAAATCTCGGTATTTGGAAGCTTTGTTACAATGATCTTGGGGTTGGGGAGAAAAAGGCAAAAGCGTTGATTGCGCAAATAAACCCTATATTAACATTACTGCTAAATACATGACAAAGGGTAAATAGCGGCGCAGCCGCGTATCATAAAAGATTCCTGTGAGAAAATGTCCCTACATTTTCCCACAGGAATCTTTTATTACCAAATGGTAATGTCCCTGTCATATTCCGGTTAACTTGGCGTGTTATGTTATGGGCAACGAAAATAGAGAACTCCCTAAAACACAAGTTATCAGGAGGAATAACATGAATCAGATATCTAAAATTATTAAGCATATGTCCCTGTGTCTTATTATCGGCCTGTTTGTGGCTGCCACGCCCCTGACGGTGAGCGCCGCCCAGGACACGGCAACCATCATGGTTCCGGCAAATTTCAGTGAACTGGCCAAGGTGGCCAAACCCAGCGTGGTCAATATCCGGACGGTATCCACCGTTAAAGGCGGGGGTAGGGTATTCCGCCATTTTTTCGGCGGCCCACAAGGCAAAAACCCTTTTGAGGAATTCGGGGGCCCGCACATGGAAAACGGGCCATCCAAGGACTTCAAGCAGCGCAGTCTCGGTTCGGGTTTCATCATCGACAAGGAGGGCTACATCGTCACCAACAACCATGTGGTTGAAAATGCCGACGAGATTACGGTGAAACTGGCAGATGACAAAGAGTACGATGCTTCCTTGGTGGGCCGCGACGCGAAAACCGACCTGGCCCTGATCAAGATCGAGGCGTCAGATGAGTTGATTCCTATTAAAATGGGCGATTCCGAAAAAAGCGATGTCGGTGACTGGGTGGTGGCCATTGGAAGTCCGTTTGGCCTGGAGCAAACCGTCACGGCTGGCATAGTCAGTGCCAAGGGACGCACCATCGGTGCCGGGCAATACGACGACTTCATCCAGACCGACGCCTCCATCAACCCCGGTAACAGCGGAGGCCCGCTTATCAATATGGCCGGTGAAGTAATAGGCATCAATACGGCCATCGTGGCCAGTGGGCAGGGCATCGGGTTTGCCATACCCATTGATCTGGCCAAGGGTATCATTGCCCAGCTTAAAACCAGTGGAGCGGTCACCAGGGGGTGGCTGGGCGTAGGCATTCAGAACCTGACGCCGGAACTGGCCCAGTACTACCAGCTGGAGGAAAATGAAGGGGTGCTGGTGACCCAGGTGTTCAAGGATGATCCGGCGGAAAAAAGCGGCATCCGGGCCAATGACATCATCATTGCTGTTGACGGCAAACTTGTATCTTCCGTCAGGGAACTGTCCGGTGTCATAGCCAATACCAGGGTGGGCAAACGCACAGCCGTAACCTTTATGCGGGACGGCAAGAAAAAGACCGTGTACGTGGAGCTTGCCAAACGTGATGACGACGTGCGCAAGGTGAAGTCCGAACCCGAGGAGAGCGGTGACCTGGGCATTGAGCTGGTGGAATTCACCTCGGAGTATGCCAAGCAGTTCGGGTATGAAGAGGATGAAGCGGGTGTCCTTGTGGGCGGTCTGGTGCCGGGTG
>QMMS01000287.1 GCA_003647375.1 Deltaproteobacteria bacterium | reverse complement strand
TGTTTTTTAATGGAAAAAAATAAAACAATCACGAAAACACGAAAGATAGAAAACACGAAAATTTTCAAGGTCTTTTTCATGATTTCGTACTTTCGTGTTTTCGTGATAAAAGATCTTGTTCTTTAATTTTGAGGAAGCTCACAACACCATCGTTAGATGATAGGGTTGTGTTTGATAAGTGAGTGACAAATATACTGTCGCTTCTACGAAGGCAGGAGTCCAGACAAAAAAACTCTGGAGTCTCGACCCCTTCCTGCGAAGGGTCAGGCACACGGAAATGACGGAAGAATTAGGAGGGTATCATGAAAGAAAAAGTCGAAAAAGTACTGAACGAGATCAGACCCATGCTGATTAGAGATGGGGGTAATGTAGAGCTGGTGAGCATCGAAGCGGGTGTCGTCAAAGTGAGGCTTCAGGGAGCCTGCGCCGGGTGCCCCATGTCACAGATGACGCTGCGAAACGGCATCGAGAGAGTTCTGAAAGAGAAGATTCCGGAGGTGACGGCCGTAGAACAGGCAGACTGACCCGAGGTTCTCATGAAAAATTAATTTTTCACCCTTCGGGCCGGCCTGATGCGTCCATTTGGGGCGTTATCCGAGGATCGCAGTATGCCTATACGGCTTCACCTCGGAGGCCTTCCAAATGAACGCATCAAACCGATGAGAACACCGGGCTAGAGATGTAGAAATTTCGGAACTATAAACAATAAAGAAGAGGAGTATTGCGACCGCTGGATAATCCCTGTTCGACTGTGAAAAACTCGTTCTAAAGTGACTGTAATGCCGAACAGGGCCAAAATTAAAGGCAATTTTTATTTAAGCAACTGGATTTCAATCCATGCGATAATTATCATCCTGTTCGGCATAACATTCACTAAAGAACTCAGACAGTTTCACAGCCGCTCAGGGATCACCCATCAGTCTTAGAACCTTACCTTTGTTTGGTTTATAGGTCCGAAAAATTTTAGCTGCCACAAAACAGACGCGTAAATATTTTGCTAAAAATAAGCGACACCGTCGCGTCAAATAAATTCGCGCAGCGAATTTATGGAGGTACAGATTATGACCATTTCCAAGAAGATCGAAGCGTTCATGACCAGGTCATCCTGGATTCGAAAAATGTTTGAGGAGGGTGCCCGGCTGAAAGCTAAACACGGGGCCGAAAATGTGTTTGATTTCAGCCTGGGGAATCCAAACCTGGAACCCCCTGAGAAATTCAATGAGATTCTCGGGAAGATTGTAAAGGAAACGGGAGGACATGGTTACATGCCCCAGCCAGGATATCCTCATGTCAGGGAAAAGATTGCCGAATATGTATCCCGGGATCAGGGGGTTGCCGTTACGGCGAATGATGTGATCATGACCTGTGGTGCTGCCGGCGCTTTGAACATTATCCTCAAGGCGGTGCTGGATCCGGGTGATGAAGTTCTTTCACCCAAACCCTGTTTTGTGGAATATCATTTTTATACTGACAACCACGGTGGTGTTTTTAAAACCGTTCCCACCCGCGATGATTTTTCACTGGACATGGAGGCCATGGCAGCGGCCGTCACCGAAAAAACCAAGGTTGTCCTGATCAATTCACCCAACAATCCCACCGGGCAGGTCTATTCCAAGGAGAGCCTGGATGCCCTGGGCCGCCTTTTGGAGGAAAAGAGCGAGCAGTTTAAAAGAACGATTTACCTGGTGGCGGACGAGCCGTATCGAAAAATTGTTTACGATGATGTCCGAATACCCTGTATATTTGACAGTTACAACGACAGTATTATGGCGACGTCCTATTCAAAAGACATCTCCATCCCCGGCGAGCGGATCGGCTTTACTGTGGTCAACCCCGGGGCTATATACAGATCTGACCTGATAAACGCCATGGCACTGACCAATCGCATCATCGGGTTCGTCAACGCCCCGGCACTGATGCAGCGTGTGGTGGCGGAAATGCAGGGAATGAGTGTGGATGTGTCCCTTTACAAGCGTAAACGGGACCTGCTGTGTGATGGCCTGCGGGAATGCGGATATGATTTTATCACACCTCCCGGCGCATTTTATCTTTTTCCCAAAGCACCCATTCCCGATGATGTGGCCTTCGTGAGGGCTCTCCAGGAAGAACTGATCCTGGTTGTTCCCGGTAGCGGCTTTATGGGTCCGGGTCATTTCCGAATCGCATTCTGCGTGGAAGAAAGCACCATTGTCAAGGCTATGCCGGGATTTAGGCGGGTTATGAAACGACATTTGGCTTCGCCGTAATTTATGGTAATTAGCTCCTTCGGAGCGATATTAACGCCTACCGGCGTGTCATTTAGCTTCGCTGTCATTGGTTGTAATTAGCTCCTGACGGAGCGATATTTAGCTTCGCTGTAATTTATGGTAATTAGCTCCTACGGAGCGATATTTGACTTCGCCGATATTCATTGTGGGTTAAACCGTGAAGAGGAGTCCTTTTTGAAATTAGAGGACCTGGAAATATATCGACTTTCAATGAAATTGGGGGAAAAGATATGGGGGATTGTTGAAAAGTGGGATTATTTTTCAAAAGGAACCGTTGGTAAGCAATTAGTAAGTGCTTCTGACTCCGTATCGGCCAATATCAGCGAAGGATTCGGAAGATTTCATTTCAAGGAAACAAGACAGTTCAGTTATTTTGCCAGAGGATCTTTGTATGAGACCAAAACATGGTTAACGAAGGGGAATCAGAGAAAACTAATCAACGACACCGAATTCCAGAGCTTGTTGAGAGATATTGATATTCTTGGTATTAAGCTTAATAATTACATTAACTCAATTAATCGGCTGTCAAAAAACAACAAATAACGCTCCGCAGGAGCAAATTACAGCGCAGCGAAATATCGCTTCGAAGAAGCTAATATCACTCCGAAGGAGTATGCTCCACAGGAGCAAATGACAAAATTTTCATGAAGTCGGATGAAGATCATAAGGTTGTTGAATAAAGACATCATGATAGCGAACAAAAGATAGGAGCATGCGTAATGAAAATTTTAAAGATCGACCACCTCGGCATTGCTGTAAACAGCATTGAAGAGGGCAAGCAATTCTGGGCGGATGTTTTGGGCCTGCCGTTTGAGGGCTCTGAAACTGTGGCCGAACAGAAAGTTACCACAGCCTTTTTCCCCATCAGCGAAAGCGAAGTGGAACTTCTGGAATCCACAGCGCCGGACGGACCGGTGGCTAAATATATTGAAAAAAAAGGTGAAGGGATCCAACACGTTGCATTTCGCGTGGAAAATATCGAAGAAGCTCTGGCGGAACTGAAAGAAAAGGGAATTCGCCTTATCGATGAAACACCCCGAATGGGGGCAGGCGGTGCGAAAATTGCTTTTCTTCATCCCAAGGCCACCCATGGTGTGCTGGTGGAGTTATGTGAAAGGTAGAAACGGTTTTAGGTGTTAAGTTTTAGGTGTTAGGTTGTCCGGTTATGGCTAAAGAATTCCAGGTAATAGCCCTGGATTCCTGCTTTCGCGGGAATGACGATTCAGATTAACGCCTGTCATTCCCGCGAAGGCGGGAATCCAGAGAGTACTCTCAAAGCATGATTTACCCGAATTTATTGAGGAGCTTGAGTAATGACAGATAAGCCAGATATTAAACAATGGGAAGAACTTGCCAACAAACAGCTTAGGGGCCGGACTCTCGACGACCTTAAGTGGGATACGCCGGAAGGCATCCAGGTCAAACCCCTGTATACGGCCGAAGATCTGGAAGATCTGGCGCATGTCAACAACCTGCCCGGGTTTGCACCCTATGTACGGGGTCCCATGGCAACCATGTATGCGGGACGACCCTGGACCATACGGCAATATGCGGGGTTTTCGACTGCCAAGGACTCCAATGCGTTTTACCGGCGAAACATCGCTGCCGGTCAAAAAGGACTTTCCGTTGCATTTGATCTGGCAACCCACCGGGGATACGATTCCGACCACCCAAGGGTTTTGGGGGATGTCGGAAAGGCCGGCGTGGCTATTGATTCGGTTGAGGATATGAAGGTTCTCTTCGACCGGATACCGCTGGATCAGATGACGGTGTCCATGACCATGAACGGTGCAGTCCTGCCCATCCTTGCGGGATATATCGTTGCGGCAGAGGAACAGGGGGTAAAACAGGAACACCTGGCCGGTACGATCCAGAATGATATCCTGAAGGAATACCTGACCCGCAACACCTACATTTATCCGCCTGAACCCTCCATGCGGATCGTATCCGATATCATCGGCTATTGTTCCCGGCACATGCCGAAGTACAATACCGTCAGTATCAGCGGCTACCACATGATGGAAGCCGGTGCCAATTCGGTTCTCCAGACGGCTTTTACCCTGGCAGACGGTCTGGAATATGTCAAAGCAGCGTTGGATGCCGGTCTCGATATCGATGTGTTCGCACCGCGGCTTTCCTTTTTCTTTGGCGTGGGTATGAATTTTTTCATGGAGATTGCCATGCTGCGGGCGGCCCGGTTTCTGTGGCACGAACTCATCAGTCAATTCAATCCCAGGAACCCGAAATCCTCCATGCTGCGCACCCACGTCCAGACATCCGGGTGGAGCCTGACCGAACAGGACCCCTACAACAATATTATCCGGACAACACTGGAAGGACTGGCCGCTGTACTGGGTGGAACACAGTCCCTGCACACCAATTCATTTGATGAAGCCGTGGGCCTGCCAACCGATTTTTCGGCAAGAATATCAAGAAACACCCAGATCATCATCCAGGAGGAATCCCAGGTCTGCCATGTGGTCGATCCCCTTGGGGGCTCTTACTATATCGAAGCCCTCACGGGTGGTGTCATCCGGGAGGCGCGAAAAATCATCCATGAAGTGGAAGCGCTGGGAGGGATGGCCAAGGCTATCGAAACCGGCATGCCGAAAATGCGGATCGAAGAATCTGCCGCGCGTAAGCAGGCGAGAATCGATCAGGGTATGGATGTCATTGTGGGGGTGAACAAACATCGCATCGAGGAGGAGCCCCTTGACGAAGTTCTGGCGGTGTCGGAGACGGTTCGTGACGAGCAGGTTCAAAGACTGAATGAGATCAAGACCGGCAGAGACAACAAAGCGGTTCAGCAGGCACTTGCCCGCATCAAAGCTGCGGCCGAAGCGGATGGCAATCTTCTGGAAGCCTGTATTTCTGCTGTTCGGGTACGTGCAACGGTGGGAGAAGTATCCGATGCCATGGAATCCGTTTTCGGCCGGTTTGTTGCAACCACCCAGTGTATTTCCGGGGTGTATGCATCGGAGTATGGCGACAGCGAAATATTTGCAGCCGTCAGGAAACGGACCGATGACTTTATGGAACGGGAAGGCCGACGTCCCAGAATTCTGGTGACAAAAATGGGGCAGGATGGTCATGACAGGGGCATCAAAGTCATCGCCACGGCGTTTGCCGACCTGGTTTTCGACGTTGACATCAGTCCCATGTTTCAGACACCCGAAGAGGCGGCAAAAATGGCGGTGGAAAACGATGTCCATGTTGTGGGTGTTTCCAGCCTGGCGGCCGGTCATAAGACCCTGGTGCCCCAGCTCATATCAGAACTCAGAAACAAGGGGGGCGAGGACATCCGGGTAGTGGTTGGGGGTGTGATACCCCCGGCTGATTACGACTTTCTGTATGATGCCGGCGCTGTAGGGGTTTTTGGTCCCGGAACGGTCGTAACGGAATCCGCCAATAAGATACTGAATGAGTTGGAGTGAAATGCAATAGTTAAGGTTGGTAAAAGATATCGGGATTATAACCCAAAAGAAGGTTGGTGGTATCGCGGATGGATAATCCCTGTGCGAACGTGAAAAACTCGCTCCCAAGAGACCGTAATGCCGAACAGGGCCATATCTTTAAGATGAATTTT
>QMMS01000286.1 GCA_003647375.1 Deltaproteobacteria bacterium | reverse complement strand
CATGTTGTTTACCCTTGCGGGAAAGCCGGAGAACTTCAGATCCTGCGTTGCTGAGGGTTCGAAGTAAAAAACTACGACTTGACTTCGGCTGAGCTCAGTCGATGCCCACCCTCAGACGCCTTGGCTCTGAAGCCCTCCGGCTTTTGCAACTATGGGGTAAAATCAGCCCTGTCCTGTATTGTTATCCGTAATCCAGTTTTTGACTTCCAAAAAGGGATGCTTTTCAAGAATGCCGAAATAAGGCAGTTTTTTTATTTTCAGCTTCGAGAAAACCGGCGTATAAATGCCACAAAGGAACTTCGTTAAATTTACCTCGCTAAACCGCTCTCCGACAACCCGAATAAATTCTCCGCTAACCTCGTCAAAATTAAAATGGGTCAAAGGCTTTAATGCAGACGTGTTTTTCAGAACCGCCTTTCCACTTTTACAGAAGGAGCAATGCCCACAACTTTCTTGTTCAAGATATTCTCCAAAATATCCGGCCAGTTGCCTGCTGATACAGGCATCGCTTTCAAAAAACCGTATCATCGTGTGTATTCTTTGAATCTCAAGGCGCTCCTTCTTTTTAAACAACGCAACCATTTTTTCAGCCATGTCATCGACATGAAACGCCTGCGTCAGAATATCGTATACGTCAACTGACTGTCTGGACTGGAGCTCGATCCAGTGCTTCTCCTCAAAGTATTCCAGCGCAGCAATTATCCGCTGCCGATCCGTATCATAATTGTTCAGAATTGACGGGATATCAACTGTTGACCATATTTTCCGGGTATGGCAATGGTTCATGACCGTGGCAACAAACTGATGTCTTTCTCCTTTGAAACGGTCGATAATATCTGATGGCCCGGTCTTATACCGGAAAGAATATTCGTCAAAATAAGTCAGCTTAGGTCGAATAATTCCTTCCATTGCCAGGTAAACCAGCAATGTTTTCAAAGGCAAAAGTCTGATATTCAGGTCGTTCGAAAGTCTTGTTTCTTTTATTTCCCAGATAAAGCCCTTGTTCTCGTTTATGGTCTGAAGCAATTGACGGATAGAAGACTTCTCCGGTGTGTCACCGTAAATAAAATTCTCTAAAACATGAATGTTGTCCCGGTTGGCCAACACTTCGCAGGTAGCAGGGATTCCATCCCGTCCGGAACGTCCGATTTCCTGACTGTAGTTTTCGATGGATTTGGGCAAATCATAATGAATGATCCGGCGAATGTCCTTTTTATCGATGCCCATTCCAAAAGCAATGGTGGCAACGACACAGTCCAGGGTCCCCTCCATGAATTCGTTTTGGATCCGTTCCCGTTTCTCGGTTTCCATACCGGCATGATACGGACGCGCATTTATTTTATTTTGACAAAGAAATTCCGCAACCTCTTCGGCTGTTTTCTGCAGGGTAACATAAACAATGGTAGGGTCTTGGGGTGTCTTTTTAATTCTTTGAAGCAGCCGGTTCTTTTTTTCAGCATTCTCTGTTGGTGTTATTTGCAAAAAGAGATTATCCCGATAAAATCCGGTCACAAAGACATTTTCTTCGAGAATATTGAATTTGGCACACATGTCTTTTCTGACCTGCTTGGTTGCCGTCGCGGTAAGCAATAGTGTTTGATCTATTCCGAATTCTTTTTGATAAGCAGGCAGTTTTAAATATTCCGGTCGAAAATTATGTCCCCATTCGGAGATACAATGGGCTTCATCAATAACGAAAAGAGAGAGTTTCATTTTTTGCAGATGGGAACGAAATCGTTCATTTTTGAACCGTTCCACCGAAATCATCAGAATTTTTAATGCGCCGTTTTTGGCGCTTCCGAGAATGGTATTGTATTCGTTTCTCTCAAGGGTTGAATCCAGGCGCGCGGCCGGAATTTTGTTTGCCAGTAAAAAATCAAGTTGATCTTTCATCAGAGACAACAGGGGAGACACCACCAGGGTCAGTCCGGGCAATAACATGGCCGGAAGTTGATAACAAAGAGATTTTCCGGCGCCGGTGGGGAAAATGGCTGCCGCGGATTGACGAGCCAGCACCTTATTGATGACATCTTCCTGGCCCTTTATAAAGGCATTGAACCCAAAATATTTCTGCAATTGTTGTTGCAACATAGAATCCTCTATTTACATGCTGAGGCTGAACTGTCGGCACTTTATCATCAACATACTAATCCGACGGATAGTATTATTACAAGGTAATACCCTTGGAGGGTACTTTGGACCGCAGAAATAACCGATCACGCCATACGAAGCAACACCGACCGGCATCGGGATCGTCGCTGCTCGTCTTAGCCACGTGCAACCCCTTTTTTAAGGTCATTTTATCGAAGCAAGTAAGGAATCTCAACTCTTAAGGCATCATTTGGGCATTCCACTTCGCAAGGCAGACAAAACCAGCATGTTCGATATTTTCCGTAAGGCACACCGCAGGAGTAGCATCGGGACGCCTCATCGCATGCAGCCTCTTGCGACAAACCCTTTTCAATTTCGTTAAAATCGCCTTTGCCCATGTAATCTCGAAGTTGAAGGGAAGCGCGATTTTTATCTGATCCTCGCGTAGTATCAATAGTAAATTCCATCTCGAAAGGACCTCGGTAATTGCGACCATATTGAAGGTGTTCACCTTTAAGTAAGCGATTTACCGAATCGGCTGCTTCTCGTCCGCTTGCCATGGAGGAAACAACGGAAGAAGGTCCGCTATAGAAATCTCCAGCCACAAAAATGGTCTCATCTGTTGTTTGAAGCGTTAAAGGATCAGCAATTATTTGATTTCCATTAACAATTTTCGACGCTTCCAAACCATTCAAACAGGTGTTGTCGCGAGACTGCCCTATACAGATGATGACCGTTTCGGCAATGATGTCATTCAATTCACAATCATCAAACACAGGGTTGAAACGATTCTGCCCATCGAAAACAGCTATGCAGCGTTGAAGCTGTACTCCGCTGACGCCGCCGTTTTGAGTCAAAATTCGTACAGGCCCCCAGGAGCATTCAAGCTTAATTCTCTCCTTGACCGCACTTTCAACAGCTTCCGGGGAGGCAGGCAACTCGTCGTTTTTTTCGAGACTGACAATCGTTACCGACTCGGCCCCAAGCCGCAAAGCGGTTTGGGCTGCATCTACGGCTACGTCACCGCCGCCGATGACCACTGTCCTGCCGGTAATTTCAGGCGCTTTATCATTTCTGACAGCTGATAAAAACGGTAATCCATAATAGACACCTTGGGCATTTTGACCTTCAATGTCCAGTTTAGCGAAATTTCCATAGCCGGTAGCAATGATACTGGCATTATAATCGTTTTTGAGTTGTGTAATGCTGAGATCTTTGCCAATGGTCGTATTGCATCTAAAATCAACGCCTATCTTATCAATCAGCTCTATCTCACGTTGAAAGACCGCTAAAGGCAGGCGAAATTCAGGTATTGCCCAACGCATCATGCCACCCGGTTCAGGTTGAGATTCATAGACGGTCACTTGATGCCCGCTAATTCGCAAATCATAGGCGGCCTGCAGCCCTGCCGGACCGGATCCAATCACGGCCACTTTGCGGCCGGAGTCGGCTTTTATTTCTGGAAATGGGGTTTTCGATGGGTCCTGGTTTTCGGTCAGATAGCGCTTCAGAGATCGAATGGATACCGCTTCGCCGCTCATTTTAAGACGGTGACAATTTGTTTCGCAGGGGTGAGTACAAATTCTTCCCAATATTTCGGGAAAGATCAATTTGTCTCGTAATGTTTCGCGGGCTTGATCGTCTTCTCTCCGCAGAATTTGCTGCACATATCCCTGAATATTAACCTCTAACGGACAAGCTTGCCGGCAGGGGGCTAACTGCAATCTCAGGTTATCAAGAATACAGGTATCCACACAAATACCGCAGAAAGTGCATTTGTCTTGATCGATCAAAATATTATCGGATAAAGCTTGCAAAAGATTGATATGGCTCATTTCTCAGTCCTTTATTATAATGTGTTTATAACTTCTCAACGAATGACCTCTTTATGAGTGACGTTGATTTTTTTCGATCTGTTTTCCCTGGACAAAATAATATGTTTGCACCAGTTGGCATCGTCTTTATCCGGATAATCCGTTCGCTGGTGCCAAACCCCCCAGCGGCTTTCTTTTCTTTCTTTCGAGGCCAGGGCATTCAGTTCGGCACATTGAATGATATTTTCCACCTCATAAGCCTTGAACAGATCATGGATGGTCTTAATCCTGGGAATGTGGGTAAACTCTTCCTTAAAGCGATTCATCCACCATAAAGCGCGATCCAGCTTGTATTCATTTTTAGGCGGTGTGAGATAATCGGTGATTATTCGGCGGATTTTATACTCGAACTCTTCAATGGGCACCTTGTTGTCGCCTTGATTCAGCTTGTCTGTTTTATCTTTCAGGAATTCATCTACAAGAGAGGTGTCCAGGTCCATATGGTTGCAGGAAGAAGCCCTCTCTGTGCCGAATTCAGCCGCAATTTCCCCATAAACAAAGGCACCGCTTAGATGCCCTCGGGCGCATAAAGCCGTATCGCCGGCCGCATAAAGCCCCGGTATGGAGGATTCGGCTTTTTCGTTGATCCTGATACCCGTAAGACCATGGCCTCCACAAAGAAATATCTCCGTGGGAGAGAGCTCGACGTCACCGGTGCGAAAATCGATGCCGCGTCCTTCGTAAAATCGTTGGCAAGCCGGTCTTTCCGTAGTAAACAGCAGCTCTTCTATTTCCTGGATGGTTTCTTCCGGTAAATGGTTCATGCGGATTCGCATGGGGCCGCGGCCGGCATTATGCTCATCAATCATGGTCATCATGCCGGGATGTCCCTTGTGAAAGGCTTCACCGAGGGCATTGTACAGTTGGGCACCTCGCGTCAGGGTGATAAAAAGCATGGGTGCATTAATGTCTTTTACAATATAGTATGTAACAGTATATTCAAAACCGCTTAATTCCGCTCCGGCGGAAAGAGCCAGACAGTATCCGTCACCCGTATTACCGGGATAATCATAAATACCGTAAAGATTTCCGTTTGCCGGCAGACCGAAACGTGCGGTCCCGCCGTTAGACAGGATGACGGCTTTGGCTTGACAGACAATAATTTCACCGCTACGCACATTTATACCAATGGCACCGGTGACATCATTGCCGGTTTTTAACAATCTTACGGCCATGGTGCGATTGATGATGCGTACCCCGAGTTCTACGCAACGTTTGTGCAGCATTGTTTTCAATTCAGGTTCTTTCATGGTCAGAATAAATCGACCTTTGGGGTGTCCCTTGAGAATGTCGTACTGACCCTTTCCATCAGTCGGGAAACAAACCCCCCAGGATTCAAGCTTTTTCATCATTTCATAGCTGCGATCCGCCAGGGTATATGAAACAGGGACATCGAGAACCCCTTCGGTAAAAATTTCCATGGCCTCAACATAGGTCTCCGGATCGGAAACACCTGGCACGGCCACAATGTTTAAGGCATCCATGCCACGGGCGATGCTCCCGGAATATTTCATATCCCCTTTTTCGAAAACAACTACCTCCTGCTTCGGGTTGAGTTCCTTGGCCCGAATGGCAGCCATCGAACCGGCACTGCCTCCGCCGATAATAAGAATGTCCGCTTGTATGACTGGGTAAACCAATTTCATTTTAGCCCCTTTTTGCTATCAGTATTGATGTTCCATTTATTCCGTCATTTAAAACCTGGTCCTTTGGGCCAGGGCAGAGATATTTGGCTATGCCGATGGTGGTAGTTACTTAAATCCGAAGCTCGAAATTCGAAATCCTAAACGGTTCGACAGGCTCACCGCCCTGAGCAACGTCGAAGGGCAATACCTAATGATCAAAATTCGAATGATCAAAACAAGACCTTGGAGATAGAAGTTCAAGCTATGTTTAAATCATTTGAGCATTTGATATTTGGATTT
>QMMS01000285.1 GCA_003647375.1 Deltaproteobacteria bacterium | reverse complement strand
CTGTATGATGTGCTTGCAGGAAAACTGGGTATAGAAGCATCCAAACTGCTATCCCGGGAAGACACCTTAAATAAAATACCCACTCTGGAGCCTGAGGGACTCAGGGGAGGCATCATATATTATGATGGCCAGTTTGATGATGCAAGGCTTGCCATAACTCTGGCCAAAACAGCGGCCAACCTGGGTGCATGCATATTAAATTATACAAAGATTTCTTCAATCTTAAAAGAGGGAGACTTGGTATGTGGTGTGATCGCAAGAGACCAGGAAACCGGCCAAGAATATGAAATCAAAGGCAAAACCGTGATTAACGCCACGGGAATTTTCGTGGATTCTATCCGGAAAATGGATATTCCGGATAGTGAGGATCTTATCTCACCTAGTCAGGGAGTGCATATTGTCATAGATAAATCCTTTTTGCCTGGTGATAGTGCCATCATGGTCCCCCACACAGACGACGGCCGTGTGCTGTTTGCAGTCCCGTGGCATGGCCGGGTAATTATCGGAACCACGGATACTGAGTTAGATGAATCTTGCCTGGAACCAAAACCTTTTTCCCATGAGGTTGAATTTCTGTTGTCACATGCTGCCAAATATCTTGCAAAAAATCCCACAAAAAATGATATCCTGAGTGTATTTGCAGGTATTCGCCCGCTGATTCGCTCAGATAGAAGCCATGAAACATCGTCACTCTCCCGTGACCATCATATAACAATATCTGCATCAGGCCTTATAACCATAGCTGGCGGAAAATGGACGACTTATCGCAAAATGGGTGAAGATGTTGTGGACCAAGCTGTTGCTGTTGCTGGACTTGATGAGCGACCGTCCCGCACTAAGCATTTAAACCTTTTTGGTTGGTCGGCAGATTCCAGGGGCAATGAACCGTTTTCCGTTTATGGCAGCAAAGCTAGGGATATTAAACAAATGATAAAGCGTTATCCTGAACTGGACCAAAAGATCCATTCCGACCTTCCCTACCGGCACATTGAAATACTCTGGGCTGTAAGACATGAAATGGCACTGACTGTAGAGGATGTGCTGGCGCGTCGCACCAGGGCGTTGATTCTTGATGCAAAGGCAAGCATGGAGATCGCCCCAAAAGTGGCCATAATGATGGCGGAGGAACTTTCAAAGGATAAAACCTGGGAAAAGGAGCAGATAATAAACTATTTGACTCTTGCGCAGAATTATCTGCCATAGAAAGGAAATTAATTCGCTTTTTTTTAGGGCGGATCATGCAAATTTCCAATTCCTGATGTGAACCTGGAACCCATACCGGAATCTCTGAAGCGGAATTATGAATGCTCAGGCCCCATAAGGGGTGAAATATTCAAGTTTTATAGCTCCATTCTGGTAGATGGACTCGGGTTTTCGTTTGGATTGTTACCGAATATGCTCCAGTTAGCTTTCCTGAATCAGCCCGAGAGTTATTCCAGGTTACAGTCCGGCACATTCTGTTTGTTTTTCCGGGGCTTTTCGGAGCAGGTGACCTCTACGTTGGGTTCCAAATAGATCAGTAGTGGTAACGAAGCTGGGCTATATGAATGGAATCTGAAGAGGTTTTATATATGATTCTGTGCTCTTCATTAATTCGTCGCGACCAGTACCCTGATAGGGCGTGTTTGAGTGGCTCAGGTTTCCCAATTCCCTCAAGTTCTTTTGTTGTATTGTCTCCTTCATCTAATTCTGTCATAATAATTTTCAACCCAATGTCATTAACTTAAGGCAATATGCGGTTCCATGTAATGTAGCGCAGGTCCTTAGACCTGCAAAAAAGGCATATAAGCAGAGCTGAAGCTCTGCGCTACATCATTAAGTTAACGGCATTGTTTTTAAACCATCAACGGGAGGAACCAAAATGAGCAACTGTGATAGTTGTGCCTTTCGGAAAAAATATGATAAAAATCCCCAGTCGTTCCTGGGAAGATTATGGAAATGGCACATCCGCTGGTGCCCCGGCTGGAAATCACACCTGCGATCTCTGCCGGAGGAAAAACGGGAAGAGACTTTGAAGAGGTACCGGTAGGAGGCTGTTAGGCTGTAGACTATTAGACTATTAGACTGTAGGCCGCTAACTGCCTAACAGCCTACAGCCTAAACACCTACAGTATAGTGCCGTATATCGCTGATCGCCAAGCGATCAGTGATAAACGGCATCAGCTCCCTGAAATCCACCCGCATCTCGTCTGCTTCGCGCCTGGGTTCCCCGTCCTCGTAGGAAAGACCGAAAAACCGGTCGATCCCTATCTGTCCCTTGACACAAAACAATTTCAGGGAAGGTTTGGCCATGCTGGCGATACGAGTGGCATTCTGTTCCGCCGCCCACTTGAAATGGGGTCCATCCCCGCCACTGTCGCCCATTACCAGGATATTTCGGGGTGAAATCTGGAAATGTTTGGCGGCTTTTTCCGTATTGACGGGTTTATCGGTAATTTCCCGCAGGTCGAATAAGGCATCCGGGTCACTTCCGCTGACTGGAAAGGTCAGACCCGGGTGAGCCGACAGGGCAGAAACCCGGGGCAGTAGCTTTTTACAAAAAACACGCTGAAAATATCCCATGGACCCGGTAGTGTTGATCATGAAAAGGATGTTTTTAGAGAGACAGTCTTCAATCAGTTCGGAAACACCCGTATAGTACACGAATTGTTCGTCAAGATAGGCATCCATCTGGTCGGCACTTATGGGGGCCGGCAGGAGCCCACGGCAACACTTCATGGCCTCGCTCAAGGCTATCTCATTGCCGGTGTATTGCCTGAAGATGGCAGTTAGCTCTGATGTAAGTTCCGGGTAAACAAATGACATGAAGTCAAACGGCCCATTAGGGGAAAGACATTCGCTCCAGTCTGAAGAAATCAAGCCGCGGTATGGGGGCATGCAGATACACTCCTTAGGCACAATCCAAGATCTTTGAAAAACACTTCCTATGGATTGTGATTTATTGTCATTTAGCCTTTGGCTGCCATTAGCCCTGCGGGCGATATTTGCGCTACGCGTGTAATTTATTGTTGTTCACAGTTGATAGTTTAACTGCTAAAAAAACGGCGAAGCCGCGTTCGATAAAATCGCTCCGCGATTTTATTTCCCTTTAAAAATCGGCTTTCGCTTTTCCAGAAAAGCGGCCTGCCCTTCCTTGAGGTCTGCACTCTCCAGGGATGCCTGCACAAGTTTCTTGGCCTCAGCCTGTTGGGATTCATCCAGACAGCCGGATGCTGAAATCAGATTGAGGATGCGCTTGACCCCCCTGAGAGACAAGGGGGCATTGTCCGCGATCTCTTTAGCAAGTGTATGGGTAACAGATGCCAGTTCATCCTGCGGCACGACATGATCCACCAGGCCCATCTCTTTCAGGCGGTCTGTTTTGTAGCTCCGGGCCGTAAAAAACATTTCCTTGGTCCGGGACAATCCGATGGCCCGGACAAATCGCTGGAGACCCTCCGGGAAATAGACCATTCCCAGACGGGCAGGTACCATCCCCATCTGCACATGATCAGCGGCAATCCGCAAATCACACGCTACGGCCAGATCACAGGCACCGCCGAATGCAAATCCGTTAAGCATGGCAATGACGGGATAGGGAAAATTGACGATGCTCTCCACCGCCAGTTCAAAGGGGCTTTTGTTTTGCAGCAGTTTTTCCATTTCCGGAGACATGCCCGTCGGGATAGCATTGATGTCGTAACCCGATGAGAAGGCCCGGTCACCCGCTCCCCTGAGAATCACCACCCGGACCCGGTCTTTGGATACGTGAAAGCGCAGTTCCTCGTACACCCGGACAAGCATTTCCGGCGTCAGGGCATTTCGCTTTTTGGGACGGTTTAAGGTCAAGGTGAGGATGTTGCCTGATTCCTCGGTCAGTAGCTGATCGGGTTGTTCCATTGTTTCTCCCCAAACCGGATAAACCGGATAAATCCTTTATCATGAAATCACGAAAGTACGAAAACACGAAAAAGACCACGATAATTTCCTAAATCCTAATATCTAATGCTCAAAGGACTCAAACATGGTCTTTGGGTCTTTACGAATAGCCTTCTTTGGATCATTTGAATTTGTGTCATTGGGTATTGTTTAGTATTTCGATATTCGTGCTTCGGATTTAAGTAATTATGGTTATCTGCATACTCAATTGCTTCTGATGGATTCAAAAAAAGTCAGGATTTGGCTTTGATATCAATCCGTTGGATTTACTAATTGCCATCCCGCATCCGAAAGAAACTGCACATAAATGCCGTAGGTTTTGGCATTGGCAGCACTGGCGTTCCCGTCGAGCCCGCGCCTGTAAACACCCTGAGCAATGGCCGCAAGGCGAAACATGCTGAAAGCCATGAAAAAAGACCAATTGGGGATATCGCTGCGCTGGGTCCGTTTGCAATAGGCGGCCATATAGGCATCTTCCGTGGGAATGCCCGTTGCTTCAAAATCGACATCTGCAAATCCAAATGCACTGCCGCCCAGGGAAGGCAGGTAATAGCCCATGCAGTTGTAGGCCAGGTCGGCCAGGGGATGCCCCAGTGTGGAAAGCTCCCAGTCGAGCACGGCAACCACCCTTGGTTCGGTGGGGTGAAAAATCATATTTTCGAGTCGAAAATCACCATGCACGATGGTGGTGCTGTCGTCATCCGGTATGTTCAGCGGCAGCCATTCCATCAGACGATCCATGCTGCCGATGGGATCGGTTTTGGATGCCGTGTATTGTTTTGACCACTTGCCCACCTGTCTGGCCATATAATTCCCGGGCCTGCCAAAGTCTCTCAGTCCCATGGCCTGCCAGTCCACCCTGTGAATCCTTGCCAACGTCTCGTTCATGGCGTCAAAGATGGCCTTCCGCTCTTTCCGACCTGTCGCGCCGGGAAGGGTCGGGTCCCGGAAGATGCGTCCCTCCACGTGTTCCATAACATAAAATGGAGTGCCGAGAATGGCGGTATCCTCACACAGTAGAACCATCCCTGGCACCGGCACATCTGTATTTCCCAGGGTTTTTAAAATTCGGTATTCGCGATCCACAGCATGAGCGGACGGCAGCAGTTTCCCGGGCGGCTTTTTCCTGAGAACATATGTCTTGTCGCGGTCGGTCAGAAGATAGGTCGGGTTGGATTGACCAAAGCTGAACTGCTGAATCTTCAGGTTATGCGAAACATCCATTCTATCCTGAAGGTATGTAATCAACACCTGGGTGTCCAGCTTATGCGCTTCCCTGACCTCGGTGATCTCTTCTTTTGATTTCATGATATTACCTCATTACAAAAGTCAGAATGTTAAACCTGAACTGAGCGATTTTTCCCGAAGAGGTGTGCCGAGATCTTGATGGAGAAGGGTTCGCAAAAAACGCAGGCATACCCGTGGATCTGTCGAGGCTTTTTGCGAACCCTCGATTCGCAAGAGATCGGTGCAGATCGAAATAAAAATCGCTCAGTTCAGGTTAAAATGTATATTCGCCTTGATCGATACCTGTCAAGGACAACCTTGGGGTTTATTGTTGACTTCGCGCTTTCGATAAGCTTAATCCAGGGTTGAAAATGATTAAGGTGTCATTGCTGGAAGGCTGGGAGGCTGGGAGGCCAGGAAGCTGGGAAGCTGCTTTTACCCCAATGTTGCAAAAGCCGGAGGGCTTCATAGTCAAGGCGTCTGAGGGTGAAGTCGGACTTGTCACGTCGTAGCTCGAAGAGCGAAGACGGATGAATTCACCTGGGGGAATATCCAGAAAAAGGCGGTATCGCAACGGTATTGTATATAATAACAGCTTGTTATCTATACTTTGCCATGTTGTTTATACAACTATGGGGTTTAAGCGATGTTCTTGCCGATATACCAAGCTGTTAAACTCCAAAACACTAAACACCAAATACAAAACACTCTCGTAAAAAGTAGCTTTTCTGACTTTTTGCGAGACCATCAAGGATT
>QMMS01000284.1 GCA_003647375.1 Deltaproteobacteria bacterium | reverse complement strand
GAGGTCAATAAACCTTCATCAAAGCAGGCTGAATGGGAAAAAGGCGGCTCCAAAAAGAAAGATAAGGGAAAAAAGAAGCGGAGGGGTCGAAAACATAAACCGCGCCAAGGCGCAGGAAACCGCCATCCTTCCGGAGGATAGGGCAACGCTGGGGAGCGACCCGAGCGCCGGAAGGACGACCGATGTATGAGGGTCGTGCTTTCGGGTGCGGCCCTTCACTTTTTATATATTCCATACATCGGTCTTGCATGCGTTAAACCTCGGGGGTTTGGGGGCAGAGCCCCAAAGTAAAATGGCCAAATTCCTTTTACTAATAAATTCCTGTTCTGCCATGGGTTAGACCGTTGCGAGAAAGTATTCGAGTGATTGTTCTTTCCGAAGGCAGTGGCGTGAGGTGGTAAAAATCTCGACAGCATTCTTGCACCGCTTTCGGACCACAGGGCAACATCCTATTGTATAATTCCAGGCGGATAAATATGATACATTCCTCGACCTCCTGTCGGGTTCTTTCCAGATTTCCATCAAACTGGTGCAGCACATCTTCTTTCGTCAAATCATTAAGTAGTCTCATCAGTGCCTCCATCTATTTTGTCATGATTGTTTTTTTGCGTGCTCCATACGATAGCTGGTAATGTTCAATTCCAGGATCACACTGTGATGGACCAGGCGATCAATAGCCGCCGCCGCAGTCATTGGATCTTTAAAGATCTGCTCCCATTTGGAGAATGGCAAATTGCTGGTAATCATCAAACTGCCACGCTCATAACGATCGGCGAGGAACGTAAAGAGCACTTCCATCTCTTGGCGGCTTTGCTGGACGTATCCGATGTCGTCGACAATGATCGCATCATAGCGCGATAGTTTTTTGAGCAGCTTGCTCGTAATCAGTTCCCTTTTGGCGATTAAAAGATCCTGGACCAGCTGACTGCAGGATATAAAAAGGACCCGTTTGCCCTGGTCGATAAGCTCATGGCCGATCGCGCACAAAAGGTGGGTTTTGCCACTACCGGGATTTCCGAAAGCAAGTACATTTTCCGAGTGCTTCAGAAAGGAGCCGTTGCTCAAAACGTTTAAATGGGTGGCCACTTTTTTCGGCAGACGCTTTTTGTCAAAATTGGCGAACGTCTTGGAGGGCGGCAATTTGGAAGCACGAAGATTGCGGGCGATACGGTTTTGCCGCCGCATATCACATTCGAGTATCAACAGTTCCAGAAGATATTGTTCATAGCTCAACGATTCTTTCCGCGCTTGATCGGTAATCTGTTCATAGCAGTTGCGAACCGTGGGCATGTGAAGCTGCTTGAGCAAATCGGTGATCTGTTCATGGATATCGGTCATGACACCACCTCCTCAAGCAACTGGTCATAGCAGGTCAAATCCACGGCCGGGATTTTTATCTCGGTGGCCGTTGGCACCGGTTGGTTGGAACGAACCAGCGTCTCAACCTGCTCATCAGAAATATCCATATCTTTGTCGATCAGCATCCGTAGGGCGTCGTCCACCGCCGATTCACTTTCCCGGGCCGCCAGATACAGAATCTTCAAATATTGCCTGGTTGCTATTTTTGGGGAGTGCCTCTTTTTCAATTCATCGTATGCGATGCGAAACCGGCTGGTGGGGAACAGATCATCCCGATACCGATAGTTTTCAAATGCACCGGGTTTTCGGATAAGGCTGTCGATAATGTGTCGATAATTGATGCCATGTTTTTTATCACCGATAAGTCTTGGCAGCGTATCTACCCTTTTCTGTCCGTACCAGATCTCCAGCCGATCCATGAAAAGACGTGCATTAATGTGTTCGCCAATCAACCGGCTGTCCACCGAATAGACGTTGTGGTTGACCCGGATGGTGCTGCTGGGTCCGAGCGTGATCGCACTTTTTTTGGATGCGTCTATTCGGCGTTTGGGGAACCGGAGCAAAACTGCCTGCTCTTGGCTAAACCGCTGCCTGCGGCCGGCGTTGAGCTGTTTAAACAATTTGTGAAGAAATTGCTCGTATTCCTGACGATCGGTAAAATCCCGGCTGCACCTTAAAAGTAGAGATTGATCCACTGCCCTCTTGAACCGGTGATGCCTCTGTTCCACATCTCCGTTCTCATGAGGGCTGTTCGGATTGGTCTTTTGTCCATCAAGTTTATAGTGGTCCAAAAGGTCCTGGTAGCGCAGGGTAAAATCATCCGGATGTGTGGTCTTTTGAACAGCTGTTGTCAAACAATCGGTCCGATGCATTTTCGGCACCCCGCCCAATTCCCATAGGGCATTTTGCATACCCTCGCTCAAGCTCTCAAAACTTTCAGAAAAACATATCGTTCCCGTCTCCCAGTTGGAATACGTCAAAACAAAATGGTAAATCATATGGTTGAACAGCCTGCCGCCGATGGTAATATCCAGTTTGTTCATGCGGGTAAAATCCGACTGAGCCAGCTGGCCGGGATGATGAACCTGGGTAAAAAAAACTTCCTTGCCCGGACCCTCCGATGCCCGCCAAACTTTTATACGCCGTTGTAAGGTACGAAGCTGTCCATCGGCAAACTGGCCCGGATTTCGGCGCTGGAAATCCTCGAATATGGTTTTGGCCTCTAAACCCGGATTGATCTCCAACATCAATTTTATCCCATCCCATGCGTCCTCGAATGGATCTTTGCGGGTCTGCCATGTGTGGGGTTGTTCCAATTCACTGGGCAGCTGGCCAAGTCTGCGATACTTGCGGGCCGTCTTTTCATCCATTCCCGCTTTGATTGCCGCTTTCCCGATATTTCTCTCCATCTGTATCAATTTGAATAACCTCCTTACTTGTTGGTCCTTAACCATCCATATTACTCCTTTCCTTTGGGGATCTGGATGGTTCTACCAATTTTTTTCAGTTTTAGGTTTCGGGAATTTTAATTGTCGTCAGGCGGGAATTATAATTGACGCTGATCATGGTGCTTTGCTACAGCCGCATGATGTATGTGGAATTTACTGCCAGCCAGACCATGGAACATTTTTTGGGTTGTCATCAAAACGCCTTTGAATGGTTTGGCAAGGTTCCCGGTAAGGTCATGGTCGATAATCTGAAGTCAGCCGTACTCAAACGCATTGTCGGCAAAGATCCTGTCTTCAACCCCAAATATCTTGATTTTGCAAATCACCACGGCTTCACCATTGTGCCCTGTGCCGTGGGAAAGGGAAACGAGAAAGGTCGTGTGGAAAGCGGTGTGGGCTATGTGAAAAAGAACTTTCTTGCCGGTCTTGATATCCCGGATTTTAATGCACTCAACCCGGCGGTCATTCACTGGCTCAATATCGTGGCAAACGTTCGAATCCACGGCGAAACAGGCAAAAAGCCTGTGGACAGGTTCCAGAGGGAACGGCAATCCATGATAAAACTGCCACCATAGCCGTTACAGATGCCCTAATTCTTACAAAATTGCAAAAAAGGGAAAATCAGTTAGACCGATCTTTCCCGTGATAACATCAAAATGCAAGTCGCTTAAATTGGGCTATGGTGGTGATATGCTAAAAACCTGTAAACATCGAGAAACTGCAATAAGTTGGAGCCATCAAAGAAAAAGCGGGGCCAGAAATGGCCCCGCTCATGTTGTTTGTAAATATATAGGTATTACTTTAATCTAACATCACTCAGTTCGCATCTGTTGTCAATTCATTAAATAGAAGCCCAGTTCCGGACCGATACCAACAGAGGTTCCAAATTTTGTTCCGATGTATTCTCCTTTGACCGAACGAACTTTCGCGCCTGTCTTTACTAACGTTCTATTTTTGTCATCCAAGTGAAATTCCAAGTTAAGACTCTCCCCCACTAGTGGCTTGCGATCAATACCAAGTTTAAATCTCATCCCGCCGATAGATAAATCCATGACTTTCAATCTGCCTTGGAATACTCTGTCTCCTCTGGTGAAATCGCAGGTTCCTGGTAAATTTACCATTTTTCTCAAATGTTTTCTTCTTTCAAGTACAGAAGTCCATTTGTGCCCGCAGGAACACTTGCAGTTGATCTTTATCTTCCTATTTGAATAGACAAACTTCCTAACATCTGCAGTTTTCAACTGCCCGCACTCCGGGCAGATAAAAGTTGCCTCTTTGGATTCAGTTATTGATACTCTTATAGTCATGACTATTTACCAGTTTAGGTCCCTGATAATCTTGTTTTTGTTGGACATCGGCAATACAGCAATAAAAAATGCAGGGCCACAATTGACCCTACGCATGCTCCTTTAGACTATCGCTAATGTCTTGGTGACTGGCGTCTATCAAAGCCGCTTCGGCGATCCTTATCTGACCTTTGTTCATCAGCAAATGAAGATTCCATTTTTATGCGTCTGTCGTTATCGCAACGCCTTCCACCGTTATCAGGAAATGGTATTTTTACCATTGCAACTTCCTTTCAATTGTAAACCGAAATGGTGCAGTCAATAATTTCAACGGGCAGACTCATAATAACCACCAAAATTTTCGACAAGTGTTAGGTGAATTGGACATGCCATCTGGTCAAGTGTTTAGGCTCCACAGTATATTCCTGAATAAATTTGTTCAATTGGTGTTTTTGCTTATGTGACAATTTTACAAATTTGACCCCACAGACTCTGGAATAACTACCATCCGATGTTTGGGCAACTTGACAATCAGATATTCTTTTACAGTAGATATCATCAATTATGGATTTTTCATCGGCACCAACAATAGAAATATTATCGAATTGAGTGGACCATTTATTATCCGATGAATACTGTACCCTAAGTCCATTGGCGTTAATATCGATAATATCTGCGGATTGAACGATTCGAGGCTTGCCAAATCTAAATCGGGGCGACTTTTTAAATATTACAGCTATTCCTGATCTAACAGCAAGACGCACGTTGCGTCGAGGCCCATCCCTTTGATATTGACTTTTAAGGCTTTTTATCTGTTTTACAGTATTAATTATGATCATGGAAATACTCTTTTCAACGATCAGAATAGCTCAAAACATAAGGGCAAAGTGATATAGATTAGCTGGTTAAATACATACCCGATAAAAAGATGTACATTAATAAATTATCGCGTGAAGTAGGATAAGGTGTGTAAACCGAAAAGCATGAGGACGATCGAACGGATCGGTTTCCAAAGGAAGAACTCAAAATGAGCGCCACAGTCGTGCTTTTCTCACTTTACTAAAGGGTTATCTAAACCAAATTTGAAATAAAAGCAATACTATTTTAATAGGTATAAAACCCTTAGAAAAAATACATAAATAATTTGTAGCGTTTTTCTAAACCCATGGGGTAGGGTGTGCACGCCGAAAACGAATGCCCTTGATTCTCTTATGGTGGATAATTTATTGAAGAAGTGAGGAAAAATTTGAATTACTAAAACTGAGATAAATGGAGATAATGTCAGGTTTAACAGGCCTGCAAAAACCTGCGATAACACCATGCTCCGCTCTGAAAATTGCCTTTCTCACCGTTGCAGATACCATCTTTCTTACAAATTTGCAAAAAAGGGAAAATCAGTTGAACCGATTCTCCCCGTGATAACATCAAAATGCAGGTGGGTTGAAAATGCCTTCGGTGGTGATATGCTAAAAAACCTGTAAACATCACGAAACTGTGATTCGTTGGAGATGTCACAGGTTTTGAATGTTTAAAAACCCATGTAATAAGCAACAATATATCGGTAGTTGGTTGATATTTGGCTTTTAACCCCAAATTATTTTCAATCAGCGATCGAAAATGGAACGAAACCGTAAACGGTCACACCAACATATTCATCTTTCTTTTCAGGCGTCCCATCTGGGTTATTATAAATAGGAAAGCAATCCTCTAAACCTCCGAACAGATTTGCCCACTGATTGTAGATTCGATTCCTCTCAACCCAACTTTTACCACTGTCGGATATTTCTTCAACATCAGTAACTTCCCCTT
>QMMS01000283.1 GCA_003647375.1 Deltaproteobacteria bacterium | reverse complement strand
GACAAAAGGGTATCCTCTTCCAGTTCACTGAACAAAACGCCTTTCTGCTCGATATCCTCGATCAAACTGAAAAGCTTGTGCTGTTCCGTCAGGGAAAGGGAATTAAAGACCCTCGACAGATCGGCGGCATGGGTTTTGGCCACAATCTTACGCAGGTGGGAAAGCGCATTACGCCTCAACAGTCGTTTGATGCTTTCCATTAGAATGGTATTTCGATCAGCCACTTATATGCCGCCTTTGCGTTTCTATAAAACCGCAGAATGTCGAACAGGGAATATCAAATGCCGAACACGATTTTTTCGTGGTTACACTCATGATCATGCAATGGTTTCCTAAAAAAATCAAATCATTAAATTAAAGAATTATCTTTATATGGGATGCTTCCTTCAATGCCTCGAACCACTCCAAAAACGCTTTTTCGGAAAGCTCTTTATACAGGGCATCCTCGATCTGGGAATAGACCTCCTCCAGTGATGTTTCATTTTCTTTCAGTATATTTTCAATATAGAAAATCTGATACCCCTGATCCGTATCCAGAACCGCTGTGTACTCTCCCCTCGAGAGGCCCCTCAGTGCTTCTTTCAGCTGTGGTGAAAAATTCTTGTATGCCAGAACTCCAAGATCGCCGCCATTGTTAGCCAGCGATGATTCCGAGTATTGTCGGGCAAGCGATTCGAATGGTGCCCCTTTTTCCAGCTCTGCATGAACATTCTCCATTCGTACCAAAACAGCCTGTTTCCCGTCCGTGTCGGTATCTTCCAATACCCGCATGATAATATTGCGAAGATGATACGTCAGTTCCCCCTGATATTTCTCGATGTTGTTTGCATAGTATGCGACAATATCCTCTTTTGTTATCACGATGTTAGATTTAACAGCCGTGTTGAGAAGCCTTGCTCTCAGTGACTGTTTTTTCAACTGCTCCCGGTAGGATTCGATTGTCATACCCTCTTTTTCAAGGGCTTCTCGAAAGTCCTCATCCGTCCACAACTTGCTTTTCTTGATCCGTTCGATATCGTTGTCGATGTCTTCGTTGCTCACGGTAATTTTGTGGCGCTTGATCTCCTGATCGGTTATCTTCTCCTCCACCAGTTTATTGACGATATCGTTTCTGACCCTGTAAAGCATTTGCTGTTCCTTTTCAGGGTCATAACCCACCGCTTTTATCTGAGCCTCATATGGAGCCATCTCCTTCTGGACTTCGAGGTAAGTAATGATGTCATCGTTGACAACGGCAACAATGCGCTCCACAATTTCGCCGTCACCGGCAGGAGCCCCCCCCGCGAATCCAACAAACCATATGGAAATCCACATGAGGCGCTGCATGATCATCTTGAAATTTAAATGCCTGATCATCAGTTATATTAATCCGTGATAGCTATGGCCGAGTCACGATGCTATCCCACGCCACCTGGTTAACATTCAAGGTATACTGTTTTTCCAGCGCCGTGATCCACTCACGGTACATGGCTTCCTTTTTGCTGTTTCGCACCTGCTGGACGATAATGGCGTCAATGCTGGAAACATCCTCTTCCTTCTCCGGATCGGATCCCGATGATCTATAATGTTGTTCATAGTAGTCGGATATCTCTTCCTGGGTAATACGTATCCGGGGTTCTAGCTCATGGTCAACGACCTTTTCCATCAACAAACGAATTCGCAGCTCACTTTTCCACTGATGAAAGGATACCGCCTGCTCAAGCAGCACCTGATCGAACTCACCCTTGGGATAGTCCGATTTTATCGATGCAATCACCTCTTCGAGTTCCGGGTCACTGATCTGTATGTTAAGTTCTCTGGCTCTTTCTATAAGAATCAATCTTTCGGTAAGCTGATTCAGGATACGGTGCCGAATATCAGCCAATATCTCCGCATCTATGTCCATATCCGTGGGAAAATCAGCTGTAGTATCCTCGACCGCCCTGTTGAAGGCATCCACCGTGATAACACTGTCGTTGATCTGAATCAAAACTTCCGGCAACACCGGTCCCTTAGAGTCGGAACAGCCCAAAAAACCGGCCCACACAACCAGAGTTGCCCATACGATACAAAGGCATCGATAGCGCCACCGACGTTGCTGCATGAAACGCCCCCGTTGCGATTCCCGATCTTACCACATCTACGGTGTCAGATGCCATACCGCATAGCCCACTATTTGGTCTTCGCTCTTCGAGCTACGCCCCAACAAGAGCGAAACGGCATCTTCCTTGTAGCTACGGCAACCTCGACAATCGCAATTTAGTTAATAGAGACAATTTTATGAAGCGCGACGCTGTCGTTCCTTAGCGAAATTTTGCTGCAGCCCTTTCGGGACGCAACACCACTCTTTCGCTCAATTTATGCAATATAATCAATTTTTTCGCGCCTCAATACGCCTACAATAAGGTGATCAGGCGTTAACATGATGTGCTATTTCTTTCAAGATGTATTTGGTTTGGGTCAAAACGCCGGTCTTTTGCCGATCGGACAGTGCTACCGTCAATTTATGATCGGGGGTCAGTCGAAACCGGTCTTTTTCTGACACAATCAGGTCGACAATACCATGAGGATTGGCCTGATGCTGATGGGATATGTGTAGCACCAGCTGGTTCCCTGCTACATCGAGCTTCTTGATACCCGCTTTTACCGCCAGGGCTTTGAATACAATCTTCACAAGAAGATTCGAGACTTCTTCCGGCAACTTTCCATAGCGATCGATGAGTTCTTCCTTAATAGCCGAAACTTCATCCATATCGGAGATTCTGGACAGCCGCCGGTAGGCTGAAAGTCGCTGATCGATGTCGGCGATATAGTGCTCCGGAATAAAGGTGGACATGGGAAGGTTGATTTCCGGTTCAATGTCATCCCTTAGCTGTTCGCCTTTCAACTCGGAAACCGACTCTTCCATGAGTTTCAAAAACATGTCATAGCCCACAGCCGCAATGTGGCCTGATTGCGATGCGCCAAGAATGGTCCCACCCCCCCGAATTTTGAGGTCGCTCATGGCAATCTGAAATCCAGATCCCAGATCACTGTGATCCATCAACACCTTCAGACGCTTTAACGCATCGCGGGTAATGTAGCTCTCCGGGGGAATAAACAGGTATGCATAGGCACGCTCCTCCGCACGCCCCACACGACCGCGCAACTGGTACATCTGCGCAAGACCGAACCGGTCCGCCCGGTTGATGAAAATCGTATTGGCGGAAGGTATGTCGAGGCCCGATTCGATAATGGTCGTGCACACAAGCATATCGATCTCTTTGTTGACAAATCGAAGCATGATCTTTTCCAGTTCCCGCTCCGGCATCCGGCCATGGGCGATGTCCAGTCGAACGTCAGGGACGATGGATTTCAAGCGGGCAGCCATTCTTTCAATACTGTTGATGCTGTTGTGGACAAAGAAAATTTGTCCGCCCCGTTGAAGCTCTCTCGTAACGGCATCCTTGACAATACCATCTGTAAATTCGGATACATACGTCACCACAGCATGCCGGTCTTCCGGCGGCGTTTCAATAAGATCGATATCCCGGATGCCCATCAGGGACATGTGCAGGGTTCTGGGTATGGGTGTTGCCGTAAGAGCCAGCACATCGACGGTCGTCCGGATTTTTTTCAGGACCTCCTTGTGCCGCACACCGAATCGGTGCTCTTCGTCGATGATGAACAGCCCGAGGTCTTTGAAGGAAACATCTTTCTGGAGAATCCTGTGGGTGCCGACAACGATATCGACCTTTCCGTCCGTGACATCGTTCACAATTTTTCGCTGCTCCTGCCGTGACCGGAATCGACTCAAACAGGCAATATTGACGGGATAGTCCTTAAAACGTTCCGAAAATGTTGCAAAATGCTGCTCAGCCAAAACCGTCGTCGGGACAAGTACGGCTACCTGCTTGCCATTGTAAACAGATACAAATGCCGCGCGAAGTGCCACCTCTGTCTTGCCGTAGCCCACGTCACCACATACGAGTCGATCCATGGGCACGGACTCTCCCATATCGTGCAAGACCCCCTCGATGACCTTCAGTTGATCGGCGGTTTCTTCGAAAGGGAATCCATTTTCGAAATCCTGAAGCTCTCTTTCCACAGACCGGTGGGAAAAGCCTTTGTGCACCTTTCTGGCTGCATAGAGCTTGAGCAGTTCCTTGGCAATTAGGATTGTCGATTTTTTTGCTTTGGTTTTCATCCGGTCCCAAGATTTACCCCCCATCTTGTCCACGACCGGCACCACACCATCCACGCCCATATACTTCTGGATCCAGTTCATGCGATCTACCGGCAGGTAAAGCCGGTCGTCGTCCTTATAGATAATCAGCAGATAATCGTTGGTCACAAATTCCACCGTCAATTTGGTGAGCCCTTTGTACTGGCCGATACCGTGTTCGTCGTGCACCACTAGATCGTCGATCTTGAGGTCCTCAAAATTGAGCAGTTGTTTTTGGATACGAGATTTTCCGGCAGCCGTTCCTTTGCGGCGCGTCCCGAATATTTCATTGGCCGTTATGAGAGCGATAGAGGCCTCGGGCCAAACAAACCCGGATGAGATTTCACCCACACACAGGCACACCGGTTCTTTTTGATGATCTTTTAACGCATGCCCGGCGGGAAATGTTTCCCTGGACAGAACCTGAATAGGGTACGGCAAAAGCATCGATCTTACTCGCTCGGCCTGTGATGAAAAAGCACAGGCAATCACCGTGAGATAACCCCTTTCCCGGTACTTTTCAATCCAGTCCACAAGAGGCGACAGCGGTGTATCCATGGATTGGGGATGTCTCAACGCCTCTATAAGTTCCGTGTTGTCATGGACCTGGAAATTGTACCGGGAAGAGACCGACATCGATTTTTCTTGGCCGTCAAACATGGAAATTGCTTTAAACATCAGGGTCTTTGAGCGTGTCAAACCCGAATGAACCGCTCCCCAAGCCAGGTATGTCTTCTCGGGCGATACCGCAAATCTCCCCTCTTCCAGAATGGTCTCAAATTGTTCCCGGACAAGGTTTTCGGATGCTTCGGCCGCCGCTTTTACCTGCTCGTAGTCCGTCACAACATAGAGCGTGTCGGCTCCCGTATAATCAAACAGGGTCTCGAGTTCAGAATCGATGAGCGCCATCAAATTTTCCGATCCGGAATTTATACCCTCGGTCTTCAGGCGGTCGATCACTTTCCTGACTGCCGTGACAGGTGTGTTCAACCGTGAAGCTTCCTCCCTGATGCGGCCGATCACACCGGGAAGCTGATGCCTGTCCAGGATAGCTTCTTTGGCAGGCAGAATAACCGCTTCCTGGACCTGCTTGACTGTTCGTTGGCTCACAGGTGAATAAAATCTGAGGGACTCCACCAGGTCGCCAAACAATTCCATCCGCAGAGGCCGAGGATACAGAGGAGAAAAAATATCCAGAATACCGCCCCTTACACAATAATCCCCCGGCTCCTCGACGATGGCGGCACGTTCGTATCCGCCGGCTTCCAATTTTTCGATGAGCTTTTCCCGATCAACCTCTTCGCCGGCCATAATCAACTCCGCATAACCGCACAGCGAAGCCCTGGACAGTGTCTTTTTCATCAATCCGTCTATCGTGGTCACAATGACGGGCGGGACTCCCTGGTTCACCAGATTGTAGAGCACGCGGATACGATTGGCGGCTGTTTCGCTGTCCGAGGTGAGAAATTTATACGGCAACAGATTATAGGGCGGGAAATACTGCACCACAGGTGCTTCAGACCCGAGGAAAAAACGCAATTCATCACATACCCGGCGTCCGTCTTTGGAAGACGATACGACCACCACCATGGGTTCATGAAAACGCCTGTAAAGCTTCGAAATCAGGTATGCCTTATCCGTCTTTTGGAGACCGATGCAATCGATCCCCTCACTACGGCCGGGTATGGATGCAACTAATTGCGCCAGGTAAGTTTTCTCTTGATTTTGAACCAT
>QMMS01000282.1 GCA_003647375.1 Deltaproteobacteria bacterium | reverse complement strand
TCAAGGGTCTCCGCTCTCACCGATGTTGTCCAATATTGTCTTGAACGAGTTGGATCAGGAACTGGAGAAAAGAGGCCATCGGTACTGCCGCTGGGCAGACGACTTTCTGATTTTGTTAAAATCAGAAAGAGCTGCAAAGCGGGTAATGGAAGGAATCACCGGTCACCTGGAGAATAATCTAAACCTTCCTGTAAATAAGGAAAAGAGTCAGGTGGCATTGGTTAAAGATGTTCCGTTTCTTGGGTTCCAAATCTTTCTGGAAAAGATCAGGGTGAGCAATAAAGCCCGTCTTAAATTCAAGACCAAGGTCAGGGAATTAACCCGCAGGAACAATCCATTGTCCATGTACCAGGCCATCCAAGAACTGAGCGTGTATTTAAGGGGTTGGGTTGGGTATTTTCGTATTCAGGAGTTCCGAATGCTATTCAGGGATCTCGACGGGTGGATACGCAGTCGTCTCAGATCCATGCAACTGAAGAAATGGAAGAATCCGCGGAAATTCCAGAAAATGATGATACGGACCGGGTATAAACCCCATGACGCACGTCGGGTCTGGGTTAAGATGAACAGATGGCAATCGGTAACGCGTAAAGAGGTACGGTTTGTTATGAACCTCCAATGGTTCAGAAGGCAGGAATTGATCTTTCTACATGATTTTACACAGATGCAACAATCTCTTGAATTTAAATTCAGTCGCTAATCGAGGAGCGGCTTACCTGGCCGGTACGAGCCGTTCTGTAGGGAGGGGGTAGCCTATCCGGCTACCTCCTACCAGATTTAAATCGTCGAGTAAAAACGGAAGAACTTGATTGACAGGTTGGAAAATATGAATTATTGTCTAGACAGTCTAGCCAGGATAGAACTTTATTGTGAGAGGTGATGAATATGGAAAATTGGCAGCTACAAGACGCAAAAAACCGTTTCAGTGAAATTGTCAACGAAGCTCTACGGAATGGACCGCAGATTGTTACCCGACACGGTAAAAAAACCGTCGTAATTATGTCGGTCGAACAGTACCAGAGATTGGTGAAGCCCAAAATAAATATCATAGACTTTTTTCAAGAATCGCCATTTCGGGGCGAAGATCTGGACCTATCGCGCCAAAAAGATAGTGCCAGAGAGGTGGTGATTTGAATTATTTACTGGATACGTGTGTGATTTCCGAATTGGTGAAAAGCAAACCGGACCTTCGCGTGGTACAATGGGTTCGTGCACAAGACGAAAAAAACCTTTTCCTGAGCGTAATCACAATTGGTGAAATACAGAAAGGAATATCCAAATTGCCGGATGGCCGAAAGAAGAAACAGCAATTACAGAACTGGTTGAGTAATGAACTGCAGGAACGATTCAAGGAGAGGATACTTGAAATAGAGATTGGGACAGCCCATGTATGGGGGCAGGTTCTTGGATCTTGCGAAAAAAAAGGGGTGACCTTACCTGCGATTGACAGTCTGATTGCATCTCAGGCTATTTTCCACAAAATGACAATTGTAACTAGAAATATTTCCGATATGGAACATAGTGGTGTCCCACTGATCAATCCGTGGAGGACTTAACACATGGTTTTCTGATTATTGTAATCCGGCAGTTTCTTGGTGCTGCAGTTTATGGCACTGCCGCAATTGGCGATGATTGAACAACCAATCGGTACAAGTTCCTATCAGGCAATGCTTTCCGGTATCGAATTAAACATCAAACTTTAAGGTCTGGAAAGCCTCTATATATTCCATGCAATAGCTATCTTTGTCCATGAGTGTCTCTCTTTAAAGGGGGAAAGGGGGGGCTAAAAGGGATTATGCTTGTATACTTTGTCAACAACGTCCCCAATAATCGCACCCAATAATCGCACCAAATTCTTTTTCTGCTCAAATAATATGTTGATAAATTTAAAATTCAACTTTAGATTTGTCCTATTATGATAGATCCTTGAGTAGATCGATTTTAAATCGTTTGATCTGTTTCCAGACGGTCACCCGGCTTACACCCAGGAGTCGGGCTGTTTCGGACCGGTTGCCCCGAGTCTGGCGAAGGGCCATAATCAGAGCCGCCTTTTTCGCAGAATTATTTCCCCTTCCAGGAAAATTAATCTTTTCCCCAAGCTCGACACATTCCGGTGAAGTACCGGCGATTTTCGGTGGTAGATGATTGACGCCGATTCCACCACTGGAACAAAGAACAAATGCATATTCGATGGCATTGCGCAGTTCGCGAACATTTCCAGGCCATTCGTAAGCCGTAATTTTTTCGATGGCTTCCGGTGTCATGCCCAGAATTGTTTTGCCGCTCTTTTGGTTGTTGAGTCGGATAAAATTCTGAACAAGGCTTGGAATATCCTCTACATGTTCCTTAAGTGGCGGGCAGTTGATGGGGAACACGTTGATACGGAAATACAGGTCATCCCGAAACCGGTCTTGGTTGACCAACGACTCCAGGTCTTTGTTGGTTGCCGAGAGAATCCTTACATCAACCTTTATGGGATGGTTATCACCGACCTTTTCGATCTCCTTCTCTTCCAGGGTTCGCAACAGCTTGACCTGGATGGTCGGACTGATATCACCTATTTCATCCAGAAAGATAGTGCCGCCATGCGCGGCCTCAAAACGACCGATTCTAGTTTTTTCCGCTCCCGAGTAGGCGCCCCTAACATGCCCGAACAATTCACTTTCCAGCAGGTTTTCGTTCAAAGCCGAACAATTTACTTTGACAAAAGGATTTTGTTTGCGATCGCTGGCCTCGTGAATGGCGCGGGCCACCAGTTCTTTACCGGTTCCGCTTGGGCCACTGATAATCACGGGGGCCTCTGTCAGGGCAACGTTTTCAATGAGTTCGAAGAGATTTTGCATGACAGGTGATTTCCCGATCAAACCGTGAAATCCCTCTTCTAGATGCAGGCTTCTGCGCAGTTGTGAAATTTCAAACTGCTGTGATACCAGGGCGGACATGTCGGTCAGGGTCTCGACGGCGCCGATGATCATTTTGTTTTCGTCATAAAGAATGGTAGCATTTTTTATGACGTTTACCGATCGCTTGTCCTTGTTTGTGATCAGGCACTTCTTGGCTTTGACGTTTCCTTTTGCGAAAAGGCCGCACCATTTCTCCGCATCACCTTTACCGAAAATATCACATCCGTTACAGTTCAGTACCCGACAGGATCTGCCGATCAGTTCATCTGCCTTGTAACCGGTCAGTTGCTCCGCGGCAGGGTTTACAGCCAACACTTTTCCGCCGGGGTTCACAACCATGACGCCATCCTGAAGGGTGTCGACGATGGTTTTCCAGTATTTTGATATGTCCATTTGCACTCCCGATGTTAATCCAGTCTGAAAAAGTTAACAAATGTAAATATAGTGCAGGCTCTATAAAAAAGCAAGCGGGCATAAAAGAATAATTATATATTTTAAATCAATATGTTATAAAGTTTATCGAAATTGGTATGGACATTGCTATTACAAACCGAAAGGATCTTCACATTAACATATAAAAGATTTTATACGGTACGACGTTGTTGCTATGGCAAAGGTATTACACATTCTAAAATGCAAGCCGGATGAAAGCGTTGCAAAGTTAATCGAAGCCTCGGCTGCCGAGGATGAAATCGCTGTGGTGAGTCTTTATCAGGATGAAGTATCCGGCACTGCGGTCAACTGGTCTCACCTGGTGAAGGACATCTTTGCCTATGACCGGGTTATTTGCTGGTGGTAAACCCCGACGTCGGAAAAACCCTGGGTATCATCGTCAACTCGAACAGGTATTTCGGTTTTGTTGAAAAACTGGCTGATGCCGCATTGGGCCAGGAGAAACAGGTCAGGATTCACCTGTTGGGGTCGGGATGTGAGTTCATTAAAACCGATGCATGCATGCGCCTGTGTCGTTTGGCCCGGGTGACCCTGTGCACACTTACCGCACAGCAGAATGCTGTAAAACCTTTCGATCGTCATCAGCCTGGCGTCGTAGTTGTTCCGCCCCAGGAGCTGTCTTTGATTTTGCAGGATTGCTACCGATACGTTGTTTTCTAATCCGTCATAAAAAAAGGTGGCTTCTCCAGCCCATGGGAAGGTGAGGTCACCATTTATCCAGTGGACCAGCCCATCAAGTTAATGGTGGAAGTGTTAACGGTCATGGTTAACATATGTTAATCAATATGTAACCCTTATAGGTCTGTAGTTTTTTAGTGATTTAAAAAATACTTTGGTTACAGTAAGTTATAACTATTTTTGTTTTTTTGTCTAACTGGCATACAGGTTGCTATTAACTTGAATGACAAAAAAACAATCGTTCAGATTTAATGCTATATTTTAAATCGGGGGGTAATCAAATGAAAAAGAAAATCGTATCAATTGTGGTGGCTATCCTGGTGTCTGTGTGTTTTGTGGGCACAAGTCTGGCCATGGAAACGGGCAATAAACGTAAAGGAAAATACACTTACAGAAAGCTCTACAAGGCCTGCATGACCAGGGGTGAGGTCGATTCACCCAAACCGACTATAAATCCCGATGCTCACACTCAGGCCGAGTGGGAGCAGATTTTCGACAAGAAGGAGTTTGCTGAATTTGGTTGTCAAGAAGAGTGGAGTAGCGTCAGCGATAAGGATCTGGTGGATATTTTCACCTATCTTTATGAACATGGTTCTGACTCGCCCACACCTGCAAAATGTAAATAAAGGAGGTTACACATGTCAGTAAGAAAAAGATTGTTGGTGGTGTCTGTTCTTGCAGCGCTGCTGCTGGTGGGTTTTGGTTGCGCCTCGGCGCCCAAAGCACCCGAAGCCGCAAGCACTGTGCAAGACACTTCCTGGAAATTTCACGATATCGTTGATGTGGCATTTGTTCAGCAGTATGCCAAGGTGCCGGTGCCTGCCGACACGATGATCATCGATTCAAGGCCCAAGCGTCCCAAATATGACAAGGGTTACATTCCTTCCGCCGTCAGCATCCCGGACAGCAAGTTCGAAACCATGCTGAGCAGTCTGCCGGAGAATAAGGAATCCTTGCTTATTTTCTATTGCCAGGGCCCCACTTGAAAGCTGAGTCACAAATCTGCCTGGAAGGCAGAAAAACTCGGTTACAAGAACGTCAAAGTATTTGAAGACGGATTCCCAGTATGGAAAAGCGCCCCCGGCAACTACTATGCTGTCGAGATCAGTGTGGTCAAAAAACTGGTCGAATCCAATGCCAATGTTGTGATTATCGATTCACGACCCAAGCGCCCCAAGTATGACAAAGGTCACATTCCCGGCGCCATCAGTATGCCCGACAGCAAGTTCGATGAGTTGAAAGGCAACCTTCCCGGTGATAAAAGTATACCGCTGGTTTTCTACTGCGGTGGCTACACCTGAAAGCTGGCTCATAAATCCGCCAGGAAGGCGGTTCAGCTAGGCTACAAAGATGTTATGGTGTTTGCCGCGGGATACCCGGCATGGAAAAAGGAAATGGCAGCAGCAGCGCCGGCCAAGGTAACAGCCGGTGCAGAAGAGGGTACCATCGCTATTGCTGCCTTTGAAAAAATCATAAAGGAAAACCCTGCAAGCATCATGTTGATCGATGTTCGCGATCCGGATGAGTTTGCCGCCGGAAGTTTTAAAACGGCTGTTAATATTCCTACGGATGAGCTCGAAGGGAAAATCAGTTCCCTGCCGTCGGACAAACCCGTCGTTTTTGTCTGCTCTACCGGCGCCAGAAGCGGTGAAGCCTATTATATGGTTCAGGATATCAGACCGGAATTGAAAAACGTCTTCTATCTTGAAGCCGAAGCCGTCTTTGAAAAGGACGGTTCTTATACCATCAAGAAACCTATTTAGTGTCCATCCATAAAGGGTCTTTTCACGCCCTGCCGGCGTTGGGCGCCATGATTTAACTCCTCAAAATAGCACGCTATTCCTCCGGGTTAAATCTGACGCCCGCCTTGTCAGAACGCGAAAATCCCTATTTCTGGACGG
>QMMS01000281.1 GCA_003647375.1 Deltaproteobacteria bacterium | reverse complement strand
GGAATGATTGGTGGAGGTGTGCTTGGTGCGATGGGTTTCAATATGGCAAGTGAACAAATGATGGACGTGTTAGAAGGACCAGCAAAGAGAGAGCAGCGTAAAAGAAAGGTAAACTGGGTCCATGATAATAGTGCCTTTATGACGCAAAACGCACATACAATGCGCCAGACATCTTTAAATGCAATGAACAGAGGAATGACTTCTGCTCGATCTATGCTTGGTCGAGAAGGCGTTATGTTTCACCAATAGGTAATATAAATGTCACAATTAGATTCCTTAGCAGACTTAAGAAAAATCAAGCTTCCTTTCAATATAGATAAGGTAGAAGATCAATGTATTGATTGTGCGCGCGCGCAACTAAAAAAATACGATAACTATACAGATGAATTTGGAGTTAGTTATAGAGGTAAATTTACAGTTCCTTGTAAAGGAATCTTAAAGACTATAGATTCTCCTTTAAAAGCGGCGTTTTCAAAAGAAGAATGGGAAGATCTAGAAGCAGCAAATAATATCTCACTATGGGCAGAGAAGTTTCTAGTTCTTCCAAACGGACAAAAATGGATACCTAGATGGTATCAAAAAGAAGTCCTGTCTTGTACAAGTACCCGTAAATGCTTAAGAATTTCAAGGCGTTCAGGAAAGACGGATATGGCGGTAGTGGAGATACTTTATTCCATATTTACAAATACAAACTTAAAAGTAGTAATAGCTGGTCCTCAGAAAAACCATGCGGAAGAAATAATAAATCGGATAAGAGCATTCTTACAGGCAAATCCTTTACTACAAGAATGTGTAAAGAGAGATGTATCTGCTCCTTATTACGAGATACTGCTGACCAATGGTAGTAGAGTTAGAGGGTTTGCCGCAGGAGCAAAAGGCGGTTCTGGAGGTATCGGTATTCGCGGGCAGGACGCTGATAAAATTTACATTGAAGAAGCGGCCTATGTCGACGAGAAAGCAATGACTGGTGCAATTCTTCCTATTTTACAAACAACTCCTAATACTACTCTGGTTGCTTTTTCGACACCAAATGCATTTTTAACTACGTATCGCAAGTTCTGCGAACAAGATCCACAATACAAGGAATTTCACTATACTTATAAAGTACTTCCTCACTGGAAGAACGTAGAAGCAGATAGAGCTGCTTTTACATTAGAAGAATGGCAATGCGAATTCCTCGCGTTATTTGGAGATACCTCTGAAGGTGTTTACAAAGCAGGAGATATTGATAAGTCTCTTTCTTCTTATCTCTATAGTTCTTGTAGTCCTAACCTTAGATGGAAATATGTTTTAGGTGCCGACTGGAACGAGAAGCACGGTGCGGAAATAGTCGTGTTAGGGTTCAATCCCTATAGTGGAAGGTTCAAAGTAGTAGACGCTTGCGTTATAGAGAAGGCAGAATTTACTCAATTAGCTAGTGTGGACAAAGTAATTGAAATGAATCGTAAATGGCAACCTAACTTTTTATACGTAGATTCTGGAAATGGCTCTACTAATATAGAATTACTAATGAAGATAAGCAATGATAACCGAATAAAGAAAGGAGACCCTAATAAGGCTCGTATTATGGATATCTTAAAAGCTTATGATTCTGGCGCGGCGATAGAAACAAAAGACGTAATAACAAGAGAGAAGAAGAAGGTCCCTGCAAAACGGTTTATGGTTAATGCTTCCATAAGAATGTTTGAGAACCATCAAATTGAAATCTCTGCTAACGACAAAGTATTAGAAGACCAGTTAAGAAATTATATTATTGCTAGGATTTCCCCGAATGGGAATCCAGTTTATGGCGTCCTTCAACCAAGGATTGGAGACCATAGGTTAGATGCTTTGAATTTAGCTATTGTAGGTTTTCAACTTGAGTTCAGCGACCTTTACAAGGAAACGCCTGTTAATATTCAAATGGGCGCGGCACCAGATCCAAGAACAGGAAGCCAGTCTGTAAACTATAGAAAAGACCTACAGACAGAAGAAGACAACCCTGCGGACAGAAGACTAGAGAGTACAGACACCGACAGAGAAAGGCTTGAAACAGCCATCTATGGAGCGTCAATGACTTCTACTTATGGAAGAGGAATGTCGAATAGGAAGTCTAGGATAGGGCCGGACAATACGGGAAAAGATGACGACACAGATCATTTATATAGAGATAAATGTTTACAAAACAAACGAAACCGTAGTAAAGTTAGACAAGACAGACCAAAAAGATCCACCTTCTAGAAAGGAACCAATATGGGCTTGAAGATATACTATAAAGACTCCAATGAGCAATTTGTTGAAATTAGTCTATACGGAGACTTGGCAAGTCCTGTCACTACAGTTCATAACGGTAAAACAGGAAACAATGTTATTACTCAACTTTTCCTAAGAAACGACGCCGCAAGCAAATGGTTTTCAAACATAAGTATTCTCCCTGTAGACACAGAGAATGTAAATCCTTATGGAGACGTGAGTTATGTAGAAACTGGCTGGGGAGTTAAGCTTAGTGAAGGAGCAAGCGAACCATCAAAAGGACAATGGGAAGATACAGACTGGGGAGATACTGCTTCGATGGAGGCTATTGGTTCCGACGTGGCAGCTGATACTACCACTTATTATCCATTTTGGTATCTAATTTCTTCTCCTCCTAATATAGACGCAACCGTTAAGACGGACATCCTTATACAGGTATCGTATACAGAAAACTTGGTGGCATAAAAAATGGCTAAGAAGAACAACCCTCTATCCTTAAAAGACAAAGGGATAATGAATGCAGGTGGACAAGACAATTGGATACCACCAGATCCAGCAGAACTCCTTCTTCCTTATATAGAGCAATCTCCAGAAGAAGAGCTTGATACAGTAGAGAAAAGAAGAGAGAAGTCAAAACAAGTATACGAAGGATATGGAGACGTAATAGAAAAATGCAAAGAGCTTAGGGCTAATATCGCTCAAAGATGCAAAGAGGTTGTAATCCCTTTAAACGAACAGCAGCACAAAAGTGTTCTAGCTGCTTTGAGGAGAATCTTTGGTTTTGTTGACGTATCAGAAATCACCTTTGATATGTATAAAATAGTAGTAGAAGAAATGCAAAACCTAAACAACAAGACGATTCCAAAACCGGAGGCTAAAAAAGATGTTTAATTTCGCACCTTTAAACGAAGAGTCTTTCGAACTAGCAGCAGTGAAGCTAACTTATCTTAAGTTATTTGAGCTTTTGTTTGAAGACTTCGTCACTAGGAAAGACCTCTCTGACATGCTAAAGCCAAACAACTTAGTTGTTCAAGTAGCTGTTCCTGCTGGTTCAGGCGGAGTAACAAAAGCTCTTATAGATCCTAGTGTTACGCCTACTCCTTCGGCACAAGGTCTAAAGGCTAAAAAGAAAACTCAACTAAAACTATCAGATGTATCTCCTGAGAAGTTTTTGTAGGAATATAACATATGTCATTTACCCAAGACGAATACCTTGTAGAGAACACAGGAGAGCTTAATCTCTCTTATAAGGGAAAAGAGTTTTCTACAGAAGACTTAAGAAGAAGAATAAGTTCTGATAAGAATATTTTTTCTTTACAAGACTATAACCTAGTAATAAAGACTTTTGAAGCTGAGGCCGCGAACTGGGAAGAAGAAGACTATGCCTTAGCTTATCATTATAGAGACATCTACTCTACTGAAAACTTTGCAGGAAGAGTTAGAGAACAGTTAAACTACTATCCTGGTATGCATCAGGTAACACAGCAAACTCCTCTTGCGGATCCGTTTTATAAAAATGCCAAAAACGATTCAAATGAAAGATTGAACTTTTGGAATAACGCAATGGACAATCCTACTTCTTTCAATCACGGTCTTCGATCTAGACAGGGAGACTTTGATTACACTCAGATCTTTGGTTCAGAGGCTTCTGCGAAAGACAGAGCAGAAAACATAGGAAAGATGCTATCTCAATGCATTCCTTGTTTTGGTCGTGTTCTTAGCGGAGAGCAACTGTTGCCAGATGGAGACTTGCTGGAAGTTCACGCTTTAAATATAAAAGTCAGAACAGATCTTATAGATAAAATAACACAGCTATTTGACAACCCAGGTTTCAATATTGACGTGTGCGAGCTGTTAAAATTACTGGCTGGCCTGTGTCCTGCTGATTTGATTGCTATCTCTACTTTGCTTTCTCAGTACCTCGCTAAGTTGAACATAGACGTGAAATTCAATTTGGATTTCATACTTCAGCTAATAGGTCCTGTGTTGAGTCCTTTCCTTGATTCTATCTCGGAATGGCTAGATAAGTGGATTCAACTTATCGTAACTCCTATGGTTTGCGTAATCGATCATATTAACGAAGTTGCAATCACAGCTCAGAACGCAAAGATACCTTTCTCTCAGGTTTCTGGATCTGTAGAGTCTGATATTGGTCTCGCTGCGCCGGGACATAAAAACGCATCAACAGAAAACTCAACTACTTTCGGTAGGTTAGGAGAAGGAGGAGCCTTAGACGTAGGAACTAAAACTAGCTGGGATGCATTCGAAACTCCTGATGCTGCAAAGTACAACCCTGAGAAACCAGAATATCCAAAAGAAGAGACTCAACTTGCAGCGCAAGAGTTAACGAGTCCCTTTGAGTCTATAGATGGCTTCGTTGGTTCTTCAGACGATATCTTAGAAGCTTGGACTCCTGGGGTAACAACAGCAGAACGAGCTGTTAAAGACCAGAAGTGGAAAGAACTAAGAGCAAAAGAATACAACAAGAGACAGGCAGTTCCTCCGCCTTTGGACTATTCAGATGGAGACGGGAAGCGATGGAGCAAAGACGATATTCCTCAGTCTGAAAAGTACGCAGGAGGAGACTGGCAATCAGGAGGGTATCATCCTGTTGATCGTCAGAAGCAACCTAAAGCTAATACGACAGAGTATTATGTGGCTACTCCTTTCGCTAACGGAATGATTCAGTTAAGAAATATCTTACAGGGAGCCATTCAGTATGTAAAAGACTGGTTTACTTATATTACTCAAATGATCTATGATTTATTAGGAACTGATTTTGGATGGATGTCGAAAAAAGTAGATAGTACTTCTAAGAAATCCAGGATTATTCAGATGCTCTCGTTTGTTAAGGCTATTATACAGGCCGTTTCTCAAAACGGTCTAGAGTGTGGGGTGGATACTAATTTTGATCCTGCCCAGTTAAAGTTTATAACGGAACAGGTACTTAATAAGAAAGTAGGAACTCGATATAAATTCGAAGTCCAGCAGGACGGAACTGTAGCGATGAAAGATCCACAAGCTTCTTCTCTGTATTCGACGGCGAAAGCTAAACAAGAAGTAGGGAACCAAGAGAGTCTTTCTGGTGCGGACAGTAAAATTAGACAAGACTCTGTAGATTCTAGTATAATTATAAAGAGTTGTTTTAAAGATATATCTTCAGACGATTTAGCAAAAGTAAGGAACTGGATTGCTGACTTTGAAGAGCGAGGTTAAACATGGCTAAAAAGAAAACTCCGTCCAAACAACAGAGCAACAAAGCTACTGGGTTTAAAGGGATAGAAAAAAAGGTAATAGTACCTGTAGCGGTTCCTTCTCCTGTACAACAGTATACGGAGAACATGGGAAGAAGCAGGGTTCCAAAGCTACAGTGGGAAGTTCCAGAATGGGACTTAGCCGAAAACAATAGAATATTAGACGTAGAGTCTCTTGTTCGAAGATCGTTTAAAAACAAAAAGAACTTATTCCTAAAAGAAGGTTATTCTTTTGTAGGATTCGATCCTTCAAGGGTAGAGTACATTAGGACTAGATTTAAGCAAATGGAGTTTGCAACAGGGATTCCATTCCCCATGTTGATTTCACAAACTGTAGCTTCTTTGACTCGACATAACAATGCTTTTTGGGTAAAAGTAAGAGACGAGAAGGCTTCTGGGGGAACTAAGAGAACACTTTCTGGAGGAAAGACTCTAGATCCTGTTGCTGG
>QMMS01000280.1 GCA_003647375.1 Deltaproteobacteria bacterium | reverse complement strand
GGAATGGTCGCACCGTGGTCGCGATGAATTTCTCGATGCCCATGTTTTCCGCCCACACCGAGCCCAGTACAAGGAGCCTCCCGCGTGAATCAATTTGCCCTGCAACGAGCGCAGGGTTCCTGCCTGTATCGACCCCCAAGACGATTGCCCTCGAAAAATCTGGATACAGGCGTTCACGTATATGGAACTCGGGGTTGAACGTTTTTGCAAAGACCGCTTGACCTGAAAGTGACGCGGTAATTTTATTGTGGATATACTGTTCACACCACGCCTCGCTGTTCGCTTCAAGGAGGTCTTCATAGTACCGTGCTGGAAGATTTTCGCGGTTTTCCGCACCTTCGTCAAACGCCCCCGGCTGAACGAAATAATTAACATTTGCTGGTTTGGCCTCAGTCTCTAAAAAATCATAGTAGTCACTATCTTCGGAAAAACTGTTAGTTTCACCAAATAAGCAATAATGGTAATCTGGCACATTAGCACGCGATGGATAACGACCACACCTTGAAAACACAGCCTGTAAAATCTCCAGAGGAATCTCGCGAAATTCACTTACCCAAGCAAAAGTTAGTTCCAGAGACAATAACCTTTGTTGGTTTTCAGGTGTGTCAAGAGGTAGCATTAAGACTTCGCAAGCTACTGGAATCCCATCCGCAGGTGTGAAGTTGAGGTAAAGGGTTGCCTCAGAAACCTTCCAGTACGAAATTGGGCGCAGCCACTCTTGCATGGTGACCAAACAGGTGCTTTTTAACTGTTGGAGTGTGTTTCTAACGACTACGCACCGTGAACGCCTTATACCATCTTGACTTGGTGGGACTTCTGAAGCCAGCTTCACCACTTCTATTGCACCAAGCGCCACAGATTTCCCAGAGCCCACAGGGCCCCGAACCAGCCGAATTGGGGCTTCGGAAGCATGGAACTTAGCCAGCGTTGGCGCGGCGTTGTAGACACGTGCGATATCCTGAGCCATTAGTATTTTCCCGTCAGCATTTCAGTGTGTATTGTCACGCGCTTAGCGTGAAGTTTCTGCAAATGGTTTTGTGCTTTTTGGGTCCACTCACAGGGGGGTCTATTCACATGGTTATCAATCGCGACCATGACACCATGAAGTGACTTAGCCTTGCTGTTGAGCCCTTGGTAGGAAGGTGCCATTAAAACCTTCCCCTTGTTAAATCATTATCATCAATCGTCTCAGCCTTATAGAAATACTCGCCTGTGGCACCGTTTATAAACTTGGTACGTTTAACACGGCTCAGAGTGCTGAAGTCTGGCATAATTTCTGGTCGCACATCAGGCATAACAAAGTGGGTATAGGTTCGATGTGTTTGCCCGTTCTCGTGCTTCCACACAGTCTCGAAAACACGCGGCCAATCAGCGATCAATAATTTCTGACCTTCCAGTGGCAGGTAGTTCGTGAGCCCTTGGTATTGTGGATGTGGTCGATCATCAATAATGTGGTCACGGCTAACGTCCATGAAAATTCACCAGTTTCATTCGGGCGTGAATTTCAGCAACCTCACGTGTAGTCTTCTCAGTAAAATACTCGTCAGGGCTGTTGCGACGAAACTCAGGAATACCATTTATTTTACGTGCAGCTTGCACTTCCAGAGCCCGGTATTTTTCGTTTGGCTCAACACCTTGATATTCAGGCGTTATCACGAAGTGCCACCTTTGCTATTGTCCTACAGGTACGAACCCTGTCCATCAGTTGTTCGTAGGTCCCACCCAGTTCACCAATCAAAAACTGGTGATACAAATAGCGGATGCGCTTCCGCATACGGCGTGCTTTCACGAGCCCCATCATTCCAGTATATTCAGGACTTAACAACATCGATCCCCATAATCTGAGGGGTCGTATATCTAGTTACGCTGGTGCCATAGAGTAAGGAATCTGCTACATCTGGTCGCCTCGTGGTTCGACCATCCCTGCGTGCTAAATTTTCACCCACTCCAGCATACTGAGGCCAGTCTGGCCCTACAATATCAGGCTTCAGGAAGTCACCCATAATGCTATCTTTTGCGAATTCACTGAGTAGCTTAGTTGACCATATTTCAGGTAGTAAACTCCCAAGCTTGGACAATGCCGCCATCGAGCGTTTAGCATTTTCCTCCCGCATACGTGCCACGGTTGCGGAGACCTGAGTTTCCTCTGGGGGTGGTAGCAGCACTGGTGGGTTTATCGTAATGGAAGCATTGTCCAGCAGCTGCCTATACGCTTGGTTAATATACTTCTGCACTAACACCGTAGGCTTACTCACCCTCGTTTTCGTCCACTTCGACCAGCGGCACATCGTGCCACGAACCCCAAGCAGAATATGTCCCAGTCTTGATGCGCTGCTGTAGAATTCGGACAGTCCGTACCAATGCACCAATGTCGTCACTGGAAGGTGCAATCTCAACGGATCGTTCAATAAATCGTAATTCAAACATTAGTCATACCCTCTCCAAATTGCTCTCATATATTGAAACCGACCACACAACCACGCAATGGCTTTCCACTTGTGGTAGTGACTTGAAAAATTCGAACAGGAATACACGATGCGAATCTCAGGGCGCTGAGGTGTATCACGTGGTAGGAACCGCCCCCGGGCGTCACGTTTTGGCATACCATCAAACAGGCCATCATCTTTCATTTTGTTCATCCACAAGTTCGTCGAAATCACTCATTAAGCTCACCTGCTTCTATGTATCCTTGCGCTTCAGCTGATATCTCAAATGGTTTCGTGGTGTGCGGCCCCAAATTCAGAGTCAAACTGAATTTCGCCCCTTGGTCGAGCATATCCTTTTTCGGCTTGGCATCAGACAGTTCCGTCATTTGTTTAAATGCGTCGAGTCTGGCAGTTGGGTTCAGGGCCATATTGTTGAATATGCGATGCAATTCAAGCAGCCCATCTTCGACCATCAGCAGAGCCTTCAGCTTGATGCGGTCCTTGGCACTCATAGGACTCCCCCACTCACGCTTGAAGTCCTGCACCATCATCCGAAACTGCCCGTTATTAAGTAGCGTTTTGAGCTGGGCTTTGTCAACTTTAAACCGCTTCATCACCTCAGGCAGAGGTAACAAGTTGGCACCCAGTTCTGCCGCCAGAGCTGCAAGCTCAGGTTGGGCAAGCCCAGCCAGCGGCAGAGTGGGGACAAGCCCAGCTTGGGGGTTGCTAGTCATATTACTCAACCTCTTCCTCAACCTCTTCCTCAACCTCTTCCTCAACCTCTTCCTCAACCTCTTCCTCAACCGGTAATATAGTCGCAGGACACCCTCCGAGCTCGGCCCGTGAACCTGAGGTCCAGACACAATACGATGGGCACGCTGTCAACTCCCACGCCCAGCACGGCCCCCCACTATCTGCCGTGGTGGGTGCTGTGAATGCTGACAGCATGACCATAGCGCCTATGAGCACCATCAATTTCACTCTATTACTTGCAATCATCTTACTCTCCTGTTTCATCGGCGCGATTCGCCTTTTCTTTCTTCAACTCACTGACAACATACTGTGCCGTGGCCTGTCGAACAATTTCACTATATGAAGTCGCGCGCAAGTTCGCAAGTGTCTTGGTCGCGTGCAGCAGCTTGTTCGGCAGGAAGACATTGACTCTCGTTTTATCGTGGTTGGCCATTTCCGGGATTCTCCTTAATTTAACCAGATTGTTAACAATATATAAGTGCTTGGGTTCAGGTATCGACTGAATAGTCGCCGCGTACCAATTTCTGTTTGAACTGCTCCACCATCCATAGCGCATCGCGCGGCGTCATGCCCATGTTCGATCGCACATCCAAGCGCCCCTCTTTATCCCAGCCAATAATCAGCACGTCTTGATAGGCACCTTTGCATTTATCCAGCACGAAGTCTGGGTCCGAAGCCGCATTGCGAGAAATGAACTGGGTGACGTTATCTTTACGTGGCTCAGGCATCAGACTTATCCAAAGGTGAATTAGGACCCCTGAGGCTCGCCCGGCTAAGTAGGGGATTCTTTTGTGCTGACCGAGGGATATAAATCCGGCACCTTTTTAATTCTTCTTGGTGCGTGACAATTTTTGATGCCAGCAAGGAAACACGTTGCTTCATGGGATGCGTTATAGGGTTGCCGAGTTTCATGGTCCTATGGATGTTGAGGATTTCGGTCCAGATGGCAGTCAGTTCATCTTGCTGGTAGTCGGGTTGAATCATGCTCTGTTCTCGTGGTTTGGTGTGGGAGGTAATATAGTGTATATTTGATGTGTGTGCAAGTTTTATTTTCAGAATTTTTTAACAGCTTGGTTTACTGGCACTCCGCGCTTGAGTCTGTTTTGTAGGGTCTGGTAACTGAGGTTGTGTTTCACCGCCAATGCTCTGAGCCCCCAGAGCTCCCCCTCGAATTCAACCATTATGGTCTTGTGCCTGTTTTTTGGCACGAGGGCCTGTTCCAGTGTCTCACCATTTTTCATCCTGCCTCGGACAGCACTATAGGATACACAAGCCTTCAGAGCGTGAGCCCTGATTGATGTGCCTTGGGTGGTGGTTCTTTGGAATGGCTCCCAATGATAATCCAGAATATTTCTGAGTCGGCCAGTGGCTGTATATTTCTGAATGTATTTTTTCTCAAGGGCTCTCACGTGCTCCAGATCACCGTAGCAAAGGATTTTGAATTGGTGGGGTGGTTGGGTCGATAGGTGCTGTTTTTGTCGGCGCCGGGGGTTACCTGTGCTGCCGAAGTAAACTGTCTTGTCTTCGAAGATCAGGCAATACAGAGCTGGGTGGTTTAGTGGTTTGGCCTTTTCGCGAGCAGCCAGTATTTCCTCGCCTGCCTTTATCAATGCATCATACATACTCATACAGGTGAGTATAGTGGTGTTTTGGATAAAATCAATATTTATTGGAAAGTTATCTACGCAAGGGATAAACAGCCTGCCGCCTGCGTTTTCGCTAGTCCATCCGGGGTGCCCTCCAGAGCTAATTGTCCCCTAAAGAGTGTCAGAACTGCCAGAAACCTGACCGGATACGACCTAACGTTAGGGTGCAGACCTCCCAGTCTCTAAACGGTATAGGTAGCGTAGTGGCGGATTTTGAACCACTACCTAACCAAGGCACCAAACAGTCAGTTGCTGGTGAGGTGTCGATAAGATAGGCAGACTACAGGGTATCATCTTAGTAGCAACTAACGGCCAATGTAAGCAGGGAATCTACCGCGAGATACGCGGCGATTGGTGGGAATGGCAAAGCATCGTCATTCACGGTTTATCACAACATCACAATAGCAAGTGATGGGATAGTGGTTCGGAGCGGGTTGGGAAATGGGATGGGAATACTTGTAGAGTAATGCCTAGACGGAATGACGGAAGGGTGGCCAGTGACGTGGTCGCCCGTTATTTGCTTTGTTGTTTGGTTGATATTGAGACCGTGACAGCAAAGTAAATAACATAGTCGAGAGGCACCTGACTGATGGAACCTCGCCTAACTAGCGTGAAAAAGTTTATACTGAGACGTTCACATCAGTTAATACCCGCGTGATTGGCACGTGACTGACTGTTGTGGACGTATTTTACATGTTGATGACATGTTTTAGTTCGCGTAGTTATAGCGTGATTATGCTCTGAATTGTGTAAAATGGCACTTTTACAGAGTTAATCGCCTGACATTAACATTAAGTCGGCACGCTAAGAAGGGCTTTATATATAGGTCTTTCTTAATAACCTTAATACCATTGATAATTATATATGCTATATACGCGAGACAAAAGAGACACGGCGTCTCTCTTTGTTCGGCCAAAATTACGGAGCTTATATATCTCGTGCTGGTTTTCATGGTATTAACTTCTTGTGAGTAAGCTATACACCTGTTACACTCAAGCAACCAATAAACCACGAGACCACCAAACCAACAAAGGAGCACATTATGTCCTCGACCGGCTAAAGCCGACAAAGCAATATCTGTCCCAACATCGGGTTGATCGCCAAAGGGACAGTGTTACTAGCGAGCATTCAGCACGAGTGCTCACCACTAACACAACTGGAG
>QMMS01000279.1 GCA_003647375.1 Deltaproteobacteria bacterium | reverse complement strand
AGCCGATGATTCGTCGTCAGACAAATTCGCAAGCAAGTTTTCTTTTTCCGAAAGGATCTTTCCGGCAAGTGTCACTAACTCAGAAACGTCAACACGCGTCGCCTTTTTTGGGGTAAAAAGCGCTGGCACGAACTCTATCGCGCCCATTCCGCGACTTCCCATGTAGCAGAGCCTCTCGATGGGGCTGAAATCGCTGAGTGATCTACCCTGTTTCTGCAGCCATACCTCAATGAGTCTTGTTCCATATCGATCCGGCAGCGAATCGGCTAATAACCCCGGCAAACCGTGGAATGTCTTGTTACGCAGTTCCGGAAAGGAGTAGATTTCAGGCTTTAACGGCATCGTAAGCGGAGCGATTTCAAGCTGTTTACGGAGGAATGAAGGCTCATACTCAAACGTGGCAAACCCTCGTTCGTCATCCCAGGCCACAGCACCTACAGGATCATCCCATAGTTTAACGCTGGCAACAAGAACGGGCATATGTTCTACTCCTTGCCTTTTGTTCGTCGGCCGGATGCTCGTTGACGCTCATGCCCCCTAAGTTTTGCAAGTTGAAGCGGGCTGATCCCTGGATCTGGTAAGAATGCATCCAGCTGGTCAAGTTTTTTCAATGAACGAAGAATTTCAATAAATGAGCTGAGGCCGCACCCTTTCCCTTTTTCTAAATCAAGAATCACACGACGTGATACACCTGCCCGCTGTGCCAGTGTTTCCTGCGTTAAATTCTGATTTAATCGCTCTCTACGCATTCTAACGCCGATTTCCTTGAGCACTGCATGGCTATTCATGAAACTAAATTTCATAATACTTCATAATTATGCTTTTAAATATTATATATCTTAATAATGTATCAATTTTATATCAGTAAACAAATATTCTGTCAAGATCTTTATATTGTCAATAATATATCATAATTGAAATATTATGATATATAAATAGACTTTATATATCTTATTTGATACTTTAAGACGTAGGAACTACAATGTAATGGGTCTAATCAACCCTGAATTTGATGAAGTCTTTATAAGCACTTCCCCTACAACATCGCACCTTGCATTTGTAAGCGTTTATACCGAACAAGTGACATCTAATAGTTGACAAGTTGTAGCCAGATGGATACAGTACAAATTATGATTGAAGTTCGTAAAACTGATGTTTTTTCTAAATGGCTTGATACGCTAAATGACATTCGTGCAAGAGCTCGGATTCTAGTGCGGATAGAACGATTGGCGACAGATAATCCTGGAGATGTTAAGCCGGTTGGAGGAGGTGTTTCGGAATTGCGGATTAATTATGGGCCCGGTTATCGGGTGTATTACAAAAAGCATAGGCGACAAGTGGTAATTTTGTTAGCTGGTGGAGATAAACGTACTCAAGCAAAGGATATAAAAACCGCTTTGCGCCTGGCAAAAAATCTATAGGAGCTTACCATGGCTAAAACCCTTACTACCCGATACGATGTTGCCGAACATCTTCGAACTCCAGCGGAAATGGCCGCATATCTTGAGGCCTGTTTTGAAGAGGCAAATGGGGATGCGGCATTTATTGCTAAGGCTCTTGGTGATATTGCTCGTGCGAAGGGCATGACACAAGTAGCCCGAGATTCTGGTCTTTCTCGCGAAAGCCTTTATAAAGCACTTTCAGGAGAACGAAACCCTAATTTCGATACGATTCTCAAGGTTATTATGGCGCTTGGCCTGAAATTGCATGCAGAAGCAGTTTAAAAATGAAACCTTCGATATTTGACCTCTGCATTTGACCTCTGCGGAAAACTGGAGATTCCATCAATCCTGGCGACTCCTCCCAACTAGATGTTTTGTAATAGGGGACATCCCATAACAGGCAAGACCGTCCTTTCTACAGTTTGACACATCAATTGATTTGTAACTCATAAATCTTATATTTCTGCGAGATGTACGCGCTTATCAACAACTTGACACTTGCGATCTACACATGTAATAATTATTGTAATTACGATAAGTTGAGGATAGATCTCGATGATACAGTACATCAAACCCAGATGTAAAAATGATCTAAAGATTATTGACCATTGCCGAAAAGCGGTGATTTGATCAAGCCAGGCGGACTCTCTGCGCTAGAGGTTTTGTAACAGAGCATAAATATCCTAATGATATCAGACAGTTGACATAACCCAGTAAATTTTCAGTTTGTTGTAACAGCCACTATTAGGTGATTCGGTATGGATAAGGATATTTCCCATTCTGAAGGATTTATCCTTTTTTGCATTTCTGTCAGAAATGAGTTATCTGTATCGGTAATAAGATAGATTCTAATTGCAGATATGCTCAACTCACAGGATCCTGATAACCAAAATTGAACAGAATAGGACAAACGATATGGAACAGAATAAAATTGAAAGCTCGACGATGGACCTTATCAACGCTGCAAGGGTGACCTTTGAAGCTGAACTTGACAAAGGTACTGCTATAGCCCCGATCCTGAAACGTGTGCTTACCCTATTGCCGGAACTCCGGCTGGATTCAGAACCATCCGAAGCCTCTCAACAACCTGTGTGCCGCCACTTCGCTCGCGCCCTTGATCTTGGGGAAACCAGCCCGGCAGTATCTTTGATAAAAACTTTTCGAGATCTGCAATCAACGCTCCGATGGGTTCAAAACCCTCGTTACACCGTAGAGAATATGGGTGCCGACTTTATGGACAATTACGCTTATAGCGAATTAGGTCTAACTGGCAGCTCAGTCTTGTCTTTTGGCGTTCTATTGCTCGGTCCCGGCATCACATATCCCTTGACTATCTATCCATCGGAAGGAGTCTTTCTTGTGATTGGTGGATCACCAGAATGGAAATCAGGCAACGAACCTTGGGTGCGCGTTGAAGCTGGTAGTATCATCGGACGACAAGCAGGCGGTGCAGAGGGCAAGCGGCCCGGTAATGAACCAATGTTGGCTCTTTACGCCTGGCTGTCATAGTAAGGCGAAACCTTGACAGGAAGGCTTTAGCCATTGAAGAAGTGCTCAAATCGAAATCCGGCATAAAATCTTCTCTGAGAATTTCTCCAGGATGTGTTGGGGGTAGTTCTCTTTTTGTCGTAACAAAAAAACAGGTTAAAACAGGGAGACTTGAGATGAATCCAAAAAAACAGCACCTGCAGCCTACACCCATTATCGACTCAGATCATGAAACTGTTCAGGCATTCACCCATCAGCATGTAGGCAGTTCCGGCAGCCCTACAGACCAGGCGGTGAGTCTCTATTATGCGGTCCGGGACAGAATTCGATACAACCCATACAAGTTCGAGCTTTCCGTAAACGGCCTCAAAGCATCCACGACTCTGGCAGTCGGTGAAGCATGGTGTGTCCCCAAAGCCGCACTTCTGGCAGCCTGCTGCCGGGTGATGGGTATACCGGCACGTGTTGGCTATGCCGATGTCCGGAACCACCTGTCCACAAAACGTATGCGAGAGCAGATGAAAACGGACATTTTTCATTGGCACGGCTACACCTCCATCCACCTTGGCGGAAAGTGGGTAAAATCGACACCCGCATTCAATATCGAACTGTGTGAAAAATTTCGTCTGAGAACGCTGGACTTCGACGGACAAAACGATTCCATCTACCACCCCTTTGATCTGGACGGCAATAAGCATATGGACTACATTCTGTTACGGGGTGAGTATGATGATGTGCCCTTGGAAGAGATACGGGAGAGCTTCAAGGCGTTGTATAGTAGCATTTCTTCTGCGACAGAGGACGTCAATTTCGATGATGATGTCAATAAGGAGACGGCGACTGTTTAAACCCTTGACAAATAATTCTGGACAAACGAAAAATTCTTGATGATAAGTCATCAATATCCAACGAAAGGAGAGAACATGAGTAAGACGATTGAAAACCTGAAGGCTGCTTTTGCGGGAGAGTCCGAAGCACGAAACAAATACACTTTTTTTGCCGAAGTTGCCAGAAAAGAGGGCTACCGTTATATCGCCAAAATTTTCGAGGAAACGGCGGAGAATGAAATGCAGCATGCCAAAGATCACCTGTTGCTACTGGAGGGCATCGGGGACAGCATCGAAAATCTCAGGGCGGCATGGGGCGGGGAAGACCACGAAGTGGAAAGTATGTACCCTGAATTTGCTAAAACGGCCGAGGAAGAGGGGCAGACTGCTGCTGCCATGGCATTTAAGCAGGTGGCCAAAATCGAGGCGCACCACAGGGCGCGATACAAAAAATTGCTTGAAATGGTCGAGGCGGGTACCGTCTTCAAGCGCGAGCACTCGATCAAGTGGAAGTGCAGCATATGCGGATACGTCCATGAAGGGACCGAACCTCCGAAGAAATGCCCTTCGTGCAAACACCCGCAAAGATATTACGAGCCGGCCAACCTTGATGTTTAGACGAATTTGCTTATTTCTCCAAGCTTTTACCCCAACGTTGTTTATGCAACATTGGGGTTTACTGAGTGGTTTTAATAACCACCAAAGTAACATCGTCCTCAGGTTGGGTGCCTTGGATAAATTGGGTGTACTCTTGAAAAATTTTATTTAAAATCGTCTCAGAGCTATAAGGGGCATTTTTTCGGATGACTTCTTTCAGCCGCTGTGTATCCGAAATGTGAAATATTTTGAGATACGTAAACCATCTTCCGTAGTTTTGGATCCTCAGAGGCCATACGGCGAAACACGATCACAGGGCTGTTATCAATAATAAGTTCCGCCAGTTGCATGGCTTTGTCTGCTTGAATCTTTTGAGTACACTCTGATTCAAACTGGCGGTTTTTATCATCCAACCGGTTGTGAAGCAGTTGATTTTGTTGCGTCACCTCATCCAAACGTCTTTGAATTTGAGCGTTCTTCTCCTGTAGCTTTCTTAAATCATCCTTGGGTTCATTTTTTGATTTATGGTGGTTCATTTTAAGGCTTGATATTCTGGTTCATGTGAAATCGATTTTCCGGGTCCCACTTATTCTTTACCTCGACCAACCGGTCCCACACCTCACCCGTGTATGCCTCCTTGATTCTGTTTTCACCCTCCTGGCTCAGGAAATTCACGTAAACTCCTTTGGCGAATTTCTGAGTCCTTTCATGAAATTCCCTGGCCCATTTCAGGCACTTTTCATCATTCGCAGTTTCCTGCCAACGTGTGTGAATATTGAGCACGAAAGGGGTGTTGCGGAGAGAAAATGCTGTGTCATTTTCGGGGATGCGGCTGGGGGCACCTTCCATGTGCGGGATGAACACTTCACATTCCTCAGATGGCAATCTGCCGGCAAAATCGACAATTTCATCGATGCATGCATCACTGAAATCTTTCAAGTGATGCGATTTCCAGTAATTTCGGGCGCCGTGACCAACGAGACCATCGAACCCCGACTGCCAGCCGACCCATGGATTCATACCAAAACCCTCACCCAGCGATTTTGTTGCATCCTGAATCGGCTTGATGAGTTTTTTGCCCTCCTCCGGCTTTCCCAGCCATACAAACGGTACGATCACCACCATTTTTCCATGTACCTCATCTGGCAAAAACGGAAGCGGGGGCGCGTGGCGTGCAACCAACCATACCGTCATCGCAGACGGCGGTCCCGGCCGAGTTGTGGCCGCCGCCTTTTACTGAGATTTCAAGATCATTGTCGCGGGCAAAATTGACAGCCTTTATGACATCGCTGGTCCCGACACACTTGGCGATGATCGCCGGTTTTTTGTCGAACATCGCATTCCATATCTTGCAGGCCTGATCATATCCATGATTACCGGCAGGTAGAACGCTGCCTCGAAAGTTAGTCTCAAATTCTTTTACTTTACCCTGTTCAATCTTTTTTTTACTGCTATCGGTATTTTTTGTATTTGTGGAATTCATTTTTACGCCCTCCTTATTCGGAGTATGGAATCTTATGTTTTAACTAAGTTGAGCGATTGTCGAGGTTGCCGTAGCTACAAGGAAGATGCTGTTCCGCTATAGTGAACTATGCGGTATGGCATCTGACGCCGTAGATGCGGTAAGATCGGCAATCCCAACGGGTTTCAAATTT
>QMMS01000278.1 GCA_003647375.1 Deltaproteobacteria bacterium | reverse complement strand
GGGGATCGGAAGATTACCCTGGTACCGGGTGATGCGGCGGAAGAAGGCGGCTGGAAGGATTATTCACAAAATACCAAGGCAGAGCCCATGAGTGATCTGGCCATAAAGCTTAAGGCGCTCATGGATTCCAAGAAGTGAAAAAAAGGGTTCGAGGGGCCGAGGGGAATAGCGTTCATTGGGTTTGTAGGGTTTCTTGTGTTCATTGTGTTGATGAAACAGGGGCGTGTAGAGGGTTGCATACCGTTTGCTGAGGGCAACTCAATAAACACAAAGAACACAATGAACCCAAGAAACACGTATGCAGGGTCCGAGGGATGGAAGAGAAGGGTTCGAGGGTGGCTGACAGCTATTCGCGATAAGCGCCTAACAGCCTACAGTCTAAACCCCTAATAGCCTATAAAGGATTTGTGAATGGAAGCAAAGATCAAGGTTGATACGGGGATTTGTGGGTTCAAAACCATCATTACAGCTTCCTCGGAAGACAACATGAATGTGGAACTGAAAGTTGTCAGTCCCTGTGAGACCATAAAAGAGCTGGCCTCGTGTTACAAAGAAAAAACCCCTATCAATGCCTATCAGGAACTGAGCCCCCAAAACGAGAGTGTTATCATGGGGATCTCCCGATCTGTTTTAATAAAAAAAGGTTGCTGTGAGGCCTGTGTCGTACCTGCAGCGGTTTGCAAGGCCATACATGTTGCCGCAGGGCTGGCATTGCCCAAAGATGTCATCCTTGAAATTGAACACCAGTAGATATTTTTGCAGAACCATCCAATCCTACCATATCGACACAATAACCCTGAGCCCAAAAACAAATGAACATTTTACTATTTGTTTCGGGATTATAACCCAAAAGAAGGTTGGTGGTATCGCGGCTGGGTGATCCCTGTGCGAACATGAAAAACTCGCTCCCAAGAGACCGTAATGCCGAACAGGGCCATATCTTTAAGATGAATTTTGTATTTTGAATCCCGGATGCGTTTATCTGGTTATATTTACAAGCTGTTCGGCATAACGGGCTCTATGGACCTCAGACAGTTTCACTTTCGCACAGGGATCACCCATCCACTTTCGGGGTTACCTTTTTATTCCATTACTAAAAACCTGGTCCTTTGGGACCGTCCAAGATCCCGCTACGCGGGAGTCAGAGACATTTGGCTATGCCGATGGCGGTAGTACCTTAAATCCGAAGCACGAAATTCGAAATCCTAAACAATACCGAATGATCAAAACAAGGCCTTGAGATACAAGTTCAAGCTATGTTTATATCATTTGAACATTTGATATTTAGATTTGTTTCGTATTTCGGTATTCGGATTTAGGATTTATCACACGCTGAATGTGAATAATATTAATTCCTTATAGGGTTAAATCAGTGCCGAGCCCTTTGGGCCTGGGTATCTACTCAATCCCGTATTTTTTCATTTTTCGCCACAGCGTCGACTTGTCTATTTTCAGATATTCTGCGGTTTTCCCACGGTGGCCCCGATGGCGGTCAAGTGCTGCAACGATGGCATCTTTTTCGGCCTGATCGAGTTGGGGGGGAGCAGGACTGCGTTCCCCGACAGCGCTTTTAATGGCGCCGGCCTGAATGTCCCTGGAAAGATGCTTTGTTTGTATTATGTCGTAGCGACAGAGCACGAAGGCAAATTCGATAATATTTTCCAACTCCCGAATGTTTCCCGGGAAATTGTATCGCATCAAGATATTGAGTGCATGATCGGATATCCCTTTGATCTCTTTGCCCTTGAGTGCATTGAATTTCTGAATGAAGTTCTGGATCAGCAGGGGGATGTCTTCACGGCGGCTGGAAAGGGGAGGAAGTTCGATTCTGATAACATTGAGTCGATAGAACAGGTCTTCACGAAAGGACCCCCGGGCAACGAGTTCAGACAATGTCCTGTTGGTCGAGGTAATTATTCGTGCGTCTGTTTTCATGGTAGCTGTCGCCCCTAGCGGCTCGTATTCTTTTTCCTGTAGAACCCGCAGCAGTTTTACCTGGAGCGCTGTCGAGATATCGCCGATCTCGTCCAGAAACAGTGTCCCGCCCGCTGCCCGTGCAAATCGTCCGGGCTTGTCTTTTTTGGCTTCGCTGAAGGCACCTTTATTGTAGCCGAATAGTTCGGACTCCAACAGGGTATCCGGTAGAGCAGCACAGTTTACGGCCACGAATTCTCCCCGTTTCCCACTTACGTTGTGAATTGCCCGCGCAAAGAGTTCTTTGCCCGACCCGCTGGGCCCCTCGAGGAGGATGGTGCTGCCGCTCGTGGCGATGTCCGGCAGGATGTCAAAAATTTTCTGGATGTCATGATTTTTACTGATGATGTCCTCAAACCGATACTGGTTGTCGATTTTCTTGCGCAGTGTCTCCATGGCGGAAAGATCCCTGAAAATCTCTACTCCTCCAATTGTTTTTCCTTGATTGTCCATCAGCGCGGAGGTGCTCACAGTGGCGGATATTCGGTCACCCTGACTATTTAAAATATTGATGGGATGATTGATGCCTTGTTTGCCTGACTGTATGGTTTTATCCAAAGTGCAGGATGTCTGGCATATATTGGCCCGGAAGACATCAAAGCATTTCTGACCCAGTGCCTGGTCTCTTGATACACCCGTGATCGTTTCGGCGGCGCAGTTGAAATAAGTGATGTTGAAATCGAGGTCGATGGTGAACACGCCGTCGGCAATGGCATCGAGAATGGTTTCAAAATGGGTGTTTTGCTGAGCGCTTTTACTGATGGATTTTCTTTTACGGTCCAAAGTTTTTCTCCTCGGCTTTTCGGAGTAATCAGAGCGTTATTTTGACAAATGCTATAGTTGACGGCTTCGTAAAAAACCTTATGTTGTCTTTTGGCGTTGTTCCCACATGCTTACCCCTGCATAGGCAGGGTCATGACGGAATTTCGGCCTTTTTATGATTCTGTCAACAGTTGGTGCTTAAATGATATAGTAAAAATGCAATGCAATGCAACAATAAATTGCAATATCGCAATTATATCCTTATTACTTTGAGAATTGAAAATGATATAACATTGTGAAATATAAATTATAATTGAAAGAATGGCTGGTTTTTTTCAATGTGGCACACACCATGCAATGACAAATAATGAAATTAATTTCGATGCGGAAAGTGTGAGAAAGCAACATGAAAATTGCCATTCCAATGTTTCATACAAAGATTTCACCCCGTTTTGACCAGACCCAGGGGTTTGTTTTACTGGAAACACAGAACGCCGGTGTCGTCGCCCGGGATAATCTGACAACCAAAGGCTGGTCGGTCATTGCGAAGATGAAACAGTTGGTGGACCTGGAGGTCGACGTACTGATTTGCGGTGGGATCGATCGCGCTTCCCTGCAATATCTGAGTTTTAACGGCGTTAAGATATATTCTTGGGTTACGGGTGAGGTAGATGATGCTGTTACATGCTTTCTCGACAACAGGATGAAGCCTGGAATTATTTTAGGTGATAAGGGAAAGATGAAAGGGCGATGGCAGTTCTGCAAAGGCAGGAATCATTTGTGCAATATGTTCCAAACAGGTTTTTATAAAGGTGAAAAGCGAATGATACACATTTTAGTAGTCAGTGAGAATTATTTATCCACCTCGGCTTTCAAAACTGCTCTGGATGAAAGCGATGTGAAAACCACATGTCTGGAGTCGGGCCGCAAGGCACTTTCCGCGGTTTCAGAAAAAGTGTTTGACCTTTTGGTTACGGATGAGAATGTTGGTGATATGACCGGCCTTGAATTAATCGGGTCCGTTATCGCCAAGCAACCCATGCTCAACTGTGCCGCTGTAAGCTCACTTTCACCCGGCGATTTTCATGAAGCAAGCGAGGGGCTGGGGATTTTGATGCAGCTCCCTGTTGAAGCAGGAAAAAAAGAGGCCGATCAACTGCTTGAACATTTAAAAAAAATCCAGGCCTTAGGGTGAGATTATGATTATCAGTATAGCCAGCGGTAAGGGCGGGACAGGCAAAACCACAGTAGCTACCAACCTGGCGGTATCCATCGGGTCGGACGTACAACTGCTGGATTGTGATGTGGAAGAGCCTAACGCCCATCTTTTTATAAAACCGAAAATAGAACGTACAGAAACCGTGTTTACGGCGGTTCCTGAAATCGATAAGGATAAATGCACCTTGTGCCGGAAATGTTCCGACATCTGTCGGTTCAAGGTGATTGCCATTGCGGGCAAGACAATTCTCACGTTTCCGGAGCTGTGCCACAGCTGTGGTGGTTGTATGGTGGTATGTCCCGAAGGGGCTATCACCGAAATTGGCCGCGAGCTTGGCGTGATTGAAGAGGGTTTTCTCGATTCCATTGACTTTGTCCACGGTCGTCTTCGGGTTGGCGAAGCCATGTCACCGCCGTTGATCAGAAAGGTCAGGTCACTGGCAAAGCCTGATAAGATCAATATTATCGATGCACCTCCCGGCACATCATGCCCGGTGATTACGGCCATGAAAGATACGGATTTTGTCCTGATGGTAACGGAACCGACGCCTTTTGGCCTGCATGATCTGAAGCTTGCCGTGGAGGCTGTAAAGCTTCTTCGCATTCCCTACGGTCTTGTCATCAACCGCTCCGACATCGGCAACGACAATGTCAGACAGTATGCTCAGGAGGAAAACATGCCGATCCTGATGGAGATACCCTTTGATCGCAGGATAGCAGAGACCTATTCGCGTGGGCAACTGATGATCGAAGCGATGCCCGAGTGGAAGGATAAATTCTTGGTGTTGCATAGTAAAATTCAAAATATGGTAGAGGGGTAGGACCTTGATAAAAGAACTGGTGGTTTTGAGCGGTAAAGGCGGAACAGGTAAAACAAGCTTGATGGCTGCTTTTGCTTCGATTAATAAAAACAGTGTGTTATGTGACGCAGATGTGGATGCTGCAGATCTTCACCTGCTCATGGATCCGGACGTTCAACAACGAACGGATTTTATGGGAGGTAATGTTGCCATCATCGATTCCGAAAAATGTTCACTGTGCGGTCAGTGTATCGAACTCTGTCGTTTTGATGCCATCAGTGAAGATTTCGTGATCGATGAAATCGATTGCGAAGGCTGTGGGGTCTGTGTCGATCTCTGCCCGGAGCAGGCCATCGATTTTCCGGTCAAGAAATGTGGGGAGTGGTTTATTTCCAACACCCGCTTCGGCGCCATGGTGCATGCCAGGCTGGGTATTGCAGAAGAAAATTCCGGAAAACTGGTTACACTTGTCCGCCAGGAGGCAAGAAAGTTAGCAGAGACACACCACCTGGAATTGATCATCACGGACGGGCCTCCGGGGGTGGGATGCCCGGTTATCGCTTCAGTAGGCGGTGCCACGGCTATGCTCGTTGTGACCGAACCCACTGTTTCCGGCTTACATGACATGCAACGGGTGTTGGAACTTGCGGATCATTTCAAAGTTCCGTGCATGATATGCGTGAATAAATTTGATTTGAATCTCGATCAGACAGAGGCTGTTGAGGTACTTGCAAAGAAGAGAAACATTCCCATCGTGGGGAAAGTTCCTTTTGATTTTCATTTTACCAAATCCATGGTTCAAGGGAAAACAATATTTGAGTATGATCAAAATTGTGAACTGAGTATAACAATCAAACAACTGTGGGATAACGTTAGAAAGTATTTATAATCTATCATCAGAACATATAAGGAGGATATGAATCATGAAAAATGGAAGAATAGCAGTTCCATCAAATGGAGCAGGCGGACTGGATGGCACAAGATCAGGTCATTTTGGTCATTGTGACGTTTTTACATTCATCGATGTTGTAGACGGGGAAATAAAAGAAGTCACAACCCTGCAAAACGAGGAGCATGTTCAGGGTGGGTGTATGGTTCCGGTAAACCTGCTGTCGAGCCATAAAGTGAACGTGCTGGTGGTGGGTGGTATTGGTATGCGGCCGCTGATGGGGTTCAAACAGGTTGGCATCGATGTTTATCATGATGCGGAGAGAGCTGAAATAAGACCGGTCGTGGAAGATTTGATTGCGGGAAAACTGAAAGAGATT
>QMMS01000277.1 GCA_003647375.1 Deltaproteobacteria bacterium | reverse complement strand
GAAGAAAAACTCTTTTCTTTTTAAGTTCTTCAATTTCCCCGAGATTTCGGAGAATATCCTTCCCCTGTATATAACACCCTGGGAAAAAGGCCTTTCGTATCATGGTTAACCCTCCCTTCTCAAATGTTGTGGTCAGGCGGAATTCCCCGCCAATGGCGGTTCCATACCAGAAAGCAAAATATTACGTTGTCTTTAACTTTGTCTCTTCTAATTCATTAATGAGTTGCTTTAGATGAAAATCCCTGGCTTCGACTTTAATCACCATCATGCTGAATGACTCGGCCATTTCGGCAAAAATGTGCGGGTATCTACCGGTCTTCGATAGCTCAAATAATCTTTCGACATCTTTTTTATCGTATTTGCCAGAAGCAATCTTTTTGAATGAAGAATTCATCATTTCAAGGAGATCAAGATAGTAGCGTTCATAATCCATGTTTAATTTCCCCAACTATAAATTTTGTATAAATTAATGGAGCTATCACAAGACCAACTCCTATTCCCAATAATGTACTTTAATACTCTCGCGTTAATTCGGACTAAGATTTCAAAAAGGTACCTATTTTATCATTGCTGCCGATTTCTCCGATCAATTCCCCTATATATGTTTTCATGTTGGAGAAGTAATTCGGGTCCATTCGTCTTTTGAAGAGGTTGCTGGAAAACATCGACAGTAACCCCTCCAATTGAGAAATGCCACCTTCTGTTTCAGAATAAAATGAAACGTTTTGTCCAACACTTCAGTGTTACTCATTTTACCTCCTTTATTTTATGCGTTGGTTGAAGCGGGCCCTTAATGTCCCATTTGGGGAATGGGAGAAGATCCCTCGCTTTTAGGCGAAGGTGGTTGACTACATTACAGACATACTATTTTGAAGATTGTTTTGGATCAACAATTTTATCGATCTATCCAAGATATGTCAAAAGATCGTATACCACAATAAAAATGAGGGCTGACATGTCCGGAGTCCTGAAAACGTGGCAGTATATGACAGATATATTTATAAATAATACGTTGATAACCTCATAATATTGCGGCTGCTATTAGGGGGATAAACGATCATGAACATCTATAGATTATTCAAGGTTTTTGGCATTTTATCTATGACGATGACATATTGCCAAAAGGCCAAGAAACCATCAGTTCAGGCTCAACAGCCTGCCCAACCTCAGACAACACTGCAGGGATGGCCACCGCCTTATCAGAGACCGGCTGGAAGAATTACTTGGGAGGATTCTTCTTTGGAAAAATTGCTCTACAAGTTTGCTGGCCGTTGGGATTCTGCGACCAGCAATACTCTGCACAATATCTCGTATAGAGGACTGACAGATGAATTCATGACATCTGTCGTCAGTCCTCGGTCTTTAATCCGTATTGCTGCCTGAACGAATAATCGCCGAAGGTTTAAACAAAAGGATTGTCTTTATCAGTCTTTCGGGTACCCACAAGGGGCACCCCTACAAGGGCAATGATACAATGGATGTGATTTGGCATGATGACATTTTCGATTAATTCGATTTTCTTTTTTGCCTGACATCCATATTTTTACTGAATCGCACTTACGCTAATAAATCTCGAACCCCCGTGTGGTGATTGATTGAGCCCTTTAGCTTAAATTCTCCCATTCAACTTAGGCTGATTAAATTCCCAGTTTTTTCATCTTGTCTGGTGTGGGCCCGCCGGTGGCCATGTCCCATCCCACCACTTTGAAAAATTCTTCCCGTAGACTCTGGATATCAATAGTGACACCTTTCAAAGGACCACTGGCAAGGGGTGTTTCACCCACAGCCCTGCCGTTCAATGCGTGGTCCCCGGGCTTGATGCCTTCGCGGACATTGAATGCCTTGCGCAGGTTTAAAATGCGTTCCCCGGCCTTGAGGTAAGCATCTGCAGAAAGGTTCCACCCAGTGACGGCATTGAAGTATTCTACCAGTGGCAGTCGACTGGTCATGGCGCCAAACATGCACATACCGGCACAATTTAGCAACTGCATATAAAAAGACCCTGCTGCATAGAGACGGACATTCCGGGCCATTTTGCCCTTTGATTTCTTGATCATGAGATTGGCAGCTGGAAAGCTGTGCTTGACACCGAACAATCCGGCATACAGATAGCAGGAGATGGTGTGGCGTCCCGGGGTGGGCTCGCATTCATAGGCAATGGCATATCCGGGGTCGAGCCTGGAGTCATGCATGGGGAGCTCCTGCCCACCGGCATGCATGGCATATTTTGCGGAATTCCGGCCTATTTTTTCGGCAGCTATCTTGACACCGTCTGCAAGGGTGTCGCCGATACCGTCTCGGTGGATGATCTTGTCCAGCAGTTGGATCAGGACATCCGGCTTCCCCCATTCAAGGGTCAATCCATCGGTGTTTGTTGTATCGATCAGATCATTTTCAAAGCATTCGATGGCAAATGCCATGACGCCACCGGCGGAAATGGTGTCGATACCGGCGCGATTACACATCTCGTTCAGTTCGATAATGGTATCCAGATCGTTGTTCAGAAGCAGACCACCGAACGCGCCCAGGGTCTCATACTCCGGTTTATGCCCCTGGGTACCTTCATAGCGACCCTTTTCGATACCGATGATACCCCCGCAGCCCAGGGGGCAGGATTGGCAGGCATATTTTCGTTTCTGGTACTTGGTGACTTTGCTATCTGAATTTTTAGCAGCACTTTCATAGGAATAGTCGGTGATGCCCACACCACTCCAGTTTTTTATTGGCATATCCCCGGTCATGGCGGAATAAACCGTTTGGCCGGGCGTCCCGTATTGCCTGTAAAGCTCTTTCAAGATAGAGGGTTGCGATGGGACTGAAATGCCTGTGCGGGCAATGATTTTGCTTACCGTATGCATGTAGCGAACCGTCAACCTGTCAGACAGTTTGGACTTTTTGTAGTCCTCCAAAAATTTGCGGTTGATGGATTTGAGATCGTCGGGTCGTGCTACGGGAATTTTGGCCTGCCCGTGAAAAGCCACGGCTTTCAGGTTTTTCGAACCCATAACGGCACCAAGACCGGACCTTGCCGCAATTCTGCCGCGGTCTGTGGCAATACCGGATATTCGGGAAAGATTTTCGCCGCTTTGGCCGATGGAAGCGATCTGCGTCCACTTATCCTTGATTCTATCCTTGATGAGTCGTTCTGTTTCGATGATGTCTTTACCCCAGAGATTTGCAGCATCATGGAAGGTGATTCCCTGCTCCGTGATATCCACCCAGGTGGGAGTTGCCGCTTTCCCGGTAAAAAAGATCGCATCATATCCGGCCCGCTTCAATTCCCGGGATAAAAATCCTCCGGCATTGGCATCCCCCCATCCGCCGGTCAAAGGGGATTTGCCCACGACCATGAAACGCCCGGAAAAAAAAGCCTTGGTTCCGGTCAACAGACCGGAACAGAATCCAAGGTAGGTTTCAGGTGAAAAAGGATCGAGGCCCGGTTTCTGTCTTTCCATGATGACGGCGGCACCCAGTCCATATCCGGACAGGTATTTGCGATAGAATGCATCACCCGGCTCAACAGTTTCCACCGTTTGAGATCCAAGATCGATAATACAATATTTTCCCGTATATCCACCGGCCATAATTAATGCCTCTCTATAAACATTGTTATTGTGTTGTTCATGACAACCCGGGTGTAACTGTTTTCGAGATCGGTATCTGTCAACACTCCCACGATTCAGCAACGCAATGAACCCAAGAAACTCAATAAACGCTGTTCCCCTCCAACCCTCTGACCCTCGAACCCATGTTTTTTACCTGCCTTCAATAAATGATTGCCTGGTCTGCGTCAACAAGAAGCTCTGTCAGGAAGAAGATTCCTTTTCCAGGCCACTCGGCAGACAACAGTTTTTCCAAATTTCTCAATGAAAAAGAACCATATATATCTTGAGATCAAAAAGTTATCGCTTGTGAATCCCTTTTAGGTCTGCTAAGGGCATTGGCTTGTCTGGAACAACCGAGTCAAAACAGGTTGATTTATTCGAAACCAGACAACCGTTTTGAGTAAATACAAATCAGGCAGGGGGAAAAAAGATGAAAACCATAAACGTAAAAGAGTTGATGGTGCCGCTCAAAGGTTATGCAACGGTTCCCCGGGAAGCGACTTTGCGAGAAGCGGTTCGTGCTTTGGAAAAAGCGCAATTAGCACTTGAACCCTCCCAGTATAAACACCGTGCTATATTGGTTCTTGATGAGGCCGGTAACGTTTTGGGTAAAATAACCATGAAAGACATCCTGGTCGTACTCGAGCCCAATTACAGGAACCTGGAAAGCATGGAAGTGTTATCTCGTTCAGGACATAGTCCTGATTTAATCAAGTCCATGCTCAAAGACAACGCCCTTTGGCTTGAACCGTTGCAGTTTGTTTGCGAACGGGCAAAGCAATTGCGAGTGAGTGATTTTGTCAAACCACCCGAGGATGGCGAGTTTGTGGATGAAAATGCTACTCTTGGTGAGGCCGCACATCGACTGATTGTGTATCCTTATAACTCGTTGTTTGTGACCAGAGATAAAAAAATCGTGGGAATATTGAGGCTGTCTGATGTATTCGCAATCGTTTGCGATAAGATCAAAACTTGTAAAGACTGAACCGAAACAGCGAGCGCATCTGAATCTGGACTGCCTTTGAGAGCAGGCGAGATCCAAATACAGCATTAACTTTATTGAGATACATATGGAGACGTTTTTTCATGGATACTCATGGGGAAAAGACGGGGATATTTGCCAAAAAAGGACTGTGGATCGGTATTGGCGTCGGTGTTTTTATAGTGGTTGCCTTTTTATTGCCAACGCCCCAGTCTCTTATCGAGGTGTTGGAAGAATACGGCTATGTCGAAAAGATGATAGACTGGGAGATCGCCGGTAACATCGAGGAGGCTTCCCAAAAAACGATGATTGTACTGGGGATTGTTCCCATGGCGGTCATTTTTTTTGCAGTCGAGGCGCTTCCCATCGGGGCAACGGGTATCCTGATGCCTGTTCTGGCCTACTTTTTCGGACTTCTTCCTTTCAACATGATCGGAAAAACGTTTGCCGGTGATGCACCGTTGTTCATGCTGGGTGTTTTTGCGCTGGGTGGGACGGTGGTAGAGGTTGGTTTCCATAAGCGATTGGCTGTCTGGTTGCTGGGGTGGACCAAAGGGTTCTGGGTCCCCATGATTGTTTTGTGCTTTAGTATGTCAATCGTGGGCTCATTTATGTCGGCCCCGGCCATGTGTTCTTTTATGGTGCCGGTGATGATGGCGGTCTATTATGGGTCTGTGAAGGCCAACAGCCCGGAGGAAAAGGTGATACACGATCCGGCGCTTGCCAAATATCTACTTTTTTCCCTCTGCTTCGCGCTGAATATGGGAGGACCCGGAACGCCTTCGGCCGGGGGGCGTAATGTGATAATGATGGGTTTCTTCACCGATTATGGTATCCCCATCACCTATTCCGGGTGGATGAAATACGGGTGGGGCCTGGTGCCGATTGGCAGCGCCATGTTGCTGCTCTACATGGCGACGTTCTTTAGTAAAAAGATAAAAACCCGGGATCTTACCCCCGGGCTGCAATATATCAAGGACGAGACGCGTAAAATGGGTAAAATGAGTTATGCCGAGTATGTCACTGCCATAACACTTTTCATCATTGTGGGCCTTTGGATATTTGGAGGAGAAGCTACGGGATTGGGCGGTCCCGCGCTTCTGGCACTTGTCGTACCGGTTTTATTCAAGAGTGTGAAATTTGAAAATATATTGGAGCGCATATCTTTTAACGCATGGTTCATGTACTGCGGGGCCCTGACCCTGGGTGCCCTTCTCAAGGAAAGCGGCGGAGCCTTGTGGCTTGCCAAAACCTTTCTGCACGGGCTTTCACAGGTTGGCATGGATAAAGGCTATGGGTTGTGGGTGGGGATGTCCGGCTTCTCCGGTCTTGTTACCAACTTTATGTCCGATGCCGCTACAGTGGCTCTTATCGGGCCAATAGTGGTTCCCATGGGGATTATGACCCAAGTTGCCGGTGAGCCCTGGGCCATCGG
>QMMS01000276.1 GCA_003647375.1 Deltaproteobacteria bacterium | reverse complement strand
GTTCGCAAAAAACACAGGCATACCCGTGGATCTGTCGAGGCTTTTTGCGAACCCTCGATCCGCATGAGATCGGTGCAGATCGAGATAAAAATCGCTCAGTTCAGGTTTTATCCTCTATCTGTTTTCTAGATCGATTGAGCATTTGAAGGGCTGTCTCTTTAGATTGATGATCGAATCCCACAATACTGAGCACGACATCCATGCGAATGCCGTCGGCATCCAGTTTTTTCCTGAGGAGAAGGGTTCGCAGTCGATTGCAGACCGGCTCCGCTTTTGGGGCAGAGGTTTGCGGCATGAGAAGTGCAAACGTCTCCGCATCGAGCCGCCCGAGATAATCGCTCTTGCGAATCAAGGCAGAAAGAGTCTGCCCGATCAATCGAAAATTCCTGTCTTTGATTTCAAAACTCATCCTTTTATCAGACACCTCCAGATCGATCCCCATGAGACAAAGGGTCAGGTGCTCTTGATAACGCCTGGATCGATGGATTTCCGTTTCAAGTATATTGATAAATCCACGCCGGTTATACCAGCCGGTGAGATCATCTACGATACTTTCGCAGGCAAAGTTGTTGGTTACGGCCTCGATACGATCACACAGTATCGTCATAAGGTTCATAAAGAATCGGTTCGCTGTCGGTGGATAGAGCCACTGTAGCCGTTTAATCATTTTCAGGTTAATTTCCAGATAGTCACAGGGTTCGGTTGCAATGACGGTCGCAGACCTGGGAACGCCTCTCAGAAGACCCATCTCACCCAGAACATCACCTTCTCCGGCTTGGTTGATCTGCTTGTATATGCCGTGCTCCATTATTTTTTCATCATCGTTTTCAGGTTCCACCACATCCATGGCTCCGGATATAATGGCGCACATGGAATCGCTCGGTTCCCCTTTGTGAAACAGAACCTCCCCGGCCGGGATTTTCTTCAACGTCCCGGCCATAATGATATAATGAATCTGGGTCCGGGAAAGACCATTGAACAGGGGAATGCCGAATCCCGGATCTTTTCCCAGCTTCAATCGTATCAGATCCCACAAGGTCACCAGTTCTACATGCAACAGCAGAGACGGCAAAAGGATGAGATCTCCCACAAGAGCCGAGAACATGGTGATAGCCATCATGGTTCCAAAAATTGCCGTGGGTTTGAAACTCGACATGGCCAGGATAGAAAACCCGATACTGATGGTTAAGGTCGTAAATATGATGGGCCGTCCAATATGACGCAGGGTCTCTTTGAGGGCCCTCCTGTCATTCAAATCCTTTCTGAACTCCCGGTTGTAGCGAACCAGATAGTGGATCGTATCGTCCACGGCCAGGCCGATGGCGATACTGGCAATCAGGCTGGTGAACATGGAAAGCTCGACACCGAACCACCCCATGATACCGAAATTAATGACAATCGGAAATAAATTGGGAACGATGGCAATCAGCCCCACCTTGCTCGACAAAAAGAGCAGAAACATGATGCCGAAGACAATGATCATGGTAATGGACAAACTTTTGACCTGTCCGCTCGTTATCTGGTGACTGCTCTCCGAAATCACCATCCCGAAACCGGTGACATTCCAATGGATCTCTTTGGAAAACGTATTCCCCGCATGCAAAAGAATTTTTTCCTTTGCATTGAGAAAATCCCTGGAACTGGATATATGCGTCAGGAGAAGTATGTTGGCTTGTGAAAAATCCGGCGTCATAAATCGATTCAGCATGTCTTCGCCCAGCATCATTTTATAACTGTTGATGAGCATCCTCAGTTCCCAGGCTTCTTCGGGCAGGCGGTAATATTCAGGATTAAATTGATTGGAGGCATAGTTGACGAGTTTCAGATAGTCGGCAAATGAAATAGTCTTGTCGATACCTGGTAGCGTGTCGATATATTTTTGCATATTATCAATTTTGATGATGTTTTCGACCTGCTGAAAATACTCCTCGGTATCGCTCCCCATGGTGACATTCACAGGGAAACTGCCGGAAAGATGTTGATAAATATCGTGAAAGTTTTGACTCACTTCCGTATCTTCTTTGAAATACCCCACAGGATTACTTTCCACCGGTATTTTGAAGATGCCCACAATACAGAACAGAACCAGGATACCGATCACCGGAAACGTGATCTTCTGGTAGTTTAAATCGATGGTCGCAATGCCATCTACAATCCGATCCAAAACAGTGAAACCGGCAGTATTCCGGCGGCTTTTTTTCTTGGGCATCGGGAGCAGCGACATGACTGCCGGCATCAAGGTCAAGAGAATGATGAGAAAACTGATAATACCCAAGCAGGCAGATATGGCAAACGCCTGGATGGCTGTTATGCGGCTGATGAGCAGAGAACCCAGCCCGACAACCGTTGTCAGGACCGCCAGAATCGTCGGAAATGTGATGATGTCATATGTGGCAATGGCAGCGGCGTTACTATCTTTTGCAGAATGCACCTGATTGCGGTACTCCGTAACAATGTGCAGGCAATAGGCCGTCCCCACTGCGATGAGAAACACAGGCACGATCATGGTCAGGATGGAGAGTGGAATACCTGCAATGGCCATGAGTCCAAAGTTCCAGACCAGTGCAAACGTCACACAAAGCAACGGAAGAATGACATAAAAAAGTTTGCGATACAGGCACAGCAGCACAACACCAATCAGAATGAACGTGATAGGCGGCAGTCTGAAAAAATCTTTTTGCGTCAACTGCGCCAGTGCCTGGGAAACAAGCGGCATCCCTATCTGATAAAGACTGAGGGTTTTGGGAGATGAATCGATCAATTGATTGACAGCGGCGATTACCATGTCCGGATCAGCGTCATTGCTGAGAACCAGGGTCAAAACGGTTGTTTTGCCATCGTCTGAAAAAAGATTTTCTTTAAACAGCTCCACAGGCTTCATTACATCAGAAAAATGTGTTAAATCCCATTTCCCGGTAAAGTCTATTGCCTTTTTGATTTCCGGCAGGCTGATTACCCTTCGAACACCCTCTATTTTTGCTGCTGCATCGGACAATGCCTCTATCTTTTTAAATGTGCTCTCTTCGTATATACCTTCACTTTTGATGACGATCCGGATAATCTCGTCCGACCCAAAAATGGTCTTGAATTCCTCATAGTGAGATGTGGCCGGGAGATCTTCAATGATCAGATCGTATATGGAGGTTTTGAATGTAAGCGTCGGGATGCGCCAGGCAAATGCAGCTGTTGCAAGTAAAATAATCAAAATCGCAATTGCCGGGTGCTTTATGGCCCGTTCGACAAGCCCATGCGGTGAGAACCTGCTCAACATTTGCTTCTGCATAATTTGGGTTCTTTCGATAGATTTTATTCCGTCATTTAAAACCTGGTCCTTTAGGCCAGGTCAGAGATATTTGGCCATACCGATGGCGGTAGTTTCTTAAATCCGAAGCACGAAATTCGAAATCCTAAACGGTTCGACAGGCTCACCGCCCTGAGCAACGTCGAAGGGCAATACTTAATGATCCAAATTCAAATGATCAAAACAAGACATTGTAGATACAAGTTCAAGCACTATGTTTGAATCATTTGAGCATTTGATGTTTAGATTTGTTTTGTATTTCGATATTCGGATTTAGAATTTATCACACGCTGAATGTGCATAATATTAATCCCTTATAGGGTTGAATCAGTGCCGGGCCCTTTGGACACGGGTATCTACTTAAAGTCATCGGAAGCAAAATGAGCATATTCATCGTCGGTATTGCGAACAATGATAAACCCTTCCACATCTCTGAGGGAATTGATCAACGCCATCCCATGCTCGAGCCCCATCACCACGATTGCCGTTGCCAGACCGTCTGCAAACATGCAGTTCTCCGCCACAATGGAAACACTTACGACGCCGTTCTTTACAGGATAGCCGGTTCTTGGATCAATGATGTGAGAAAATCGCTTACCATCGGCTTCGAAATAATTTCGATAATCCCCGCTAGTGGCCATGGCACGGTTGTGGAGGGGCACAACCTGGTAAACATCGGTAGCGCCGGCAGTTATGGATGGATAGTTGATCCCCACACGCCACGGTTTTCCATCTTTCCGATATCCCTCGGCAAACACTTCTCCACCGATTTCCACCAGAAAGCTTTCTATTCCTGATGTTTGAAGCAGGCGTGAAACCTGGTCTACGGCATATCCTTTGGCAATACTTGCCAGGTCAAGCGTGACCCTGCTTTTCTTTTTTTGAAGATATCCTTCAGAAGAGATGTCGATGTGCTCAAATCCAATCCAACGCATCTGTTTTTTTATTTCAGTCTCATCCGGCACCTGATGCTTCTGCCGGGTGTTGCCAAAACCCCAGAGATTTACCAGCGGTTTAATCGTACCATCCCAGGCACCGCCGGTTTTCTCGTAAATGTCTCTGGCCGCCAGTATGACCTGGAGAAAATCATCTGACACGGCCAGCTTTTTCCGCGTGTCCTGGATGACATTGAAACGGCTGATTTCACTATCTGGAAGATACGTGGACATGCTCTGGTTAATGGCCTGAAGCCGGTTTTCAATGTTATCTTTTAATCCGGACGTGCTTTTGAAATATCCAACAACAAGTTTAATCTGGTAGGTTGTTCCCATTGTGGCGCCGTCAAAAACCACTTCCTTTTGCGCACCACAACCGGTCATGAAAACCAGTAACAAAAGGAATGCAACATTCATTTTAGCATAGCAACTTGTTGTAAAATCAACTTTCATAACCACAATTTCTAAAAACCGATAATTCTGAATAAGGTCTCAAGAATTAACTCTGTATCATTTATAAGTCCATTTTCATTAATATGAGGCTTTTGGAAAATATTCAATTTTGTTCAAGTTCAAGGAAGGCGCATATTTTAACCCGGAGGAATACTGGTCGTATTTCGAGGATTAAAATATGCGCCTGACGCGGAAATTGGGCAAAAGGGGATGTTTTACACACGCCTCATCAGCAGATGCGGGGGAGCTGCTCCCCCGCCAGCATATCCACGATTCGTTTCCCGCCAATGCGTGTCTGCATGAAAACCCGACCGGGATTGTCCGAAATCACCTCTCCGATAATGCAGGCATCCCCGGCCACCGGATTTTCTTTCATCACGGATAGAACCGCCTGGGCGTCCTGGGGACTGACAAAGGCCAGCAGTTTTCCCTCGTTGGCAAGATAAAGCGGGTCAAGGCCCAACAGTTCGCACATGCCCAGCACCTCGGGTTTGACGGGAATGTTGTCCTCGAAAAGTTTGATCCCGACACCCGATGTTTCAGCAATTTCATTCAGCGAGGTTGCCACCCCTCCCCGCGTGGGGTCCCGCAACACGTGAATCATCCGGCTGGACTCAAACATGCGCCGGGTCAGATGATTCAATGGCGCTGAATCGCTTTCTACACTGACATCAAAGCTCAGGCCTTCTCGTTTAGCCAGAATAGTCACACCATGATCCGCAATGGTTCCGCTGAGGATGATGATATCGCCGGGAGTCGCATTTTTACAGGCAACATCGACGCCGTCAAAGAGAACCCCCACGCCGGACGTATTGATAAATATCTTGTCCACAGCGCCCTTGGGAACCACCTTGGTGTCTCCGGTGACAACACTTACATCCGCTGCTTTTGCAGACCTGCCCATCTGCCGCACAACGGCCTTTAAATCGGAAATGGGAAAGCCCTCTTCAAGAATCAGCCCCACACTCAAATAACGTGGCGAGGCCCCGCACATGGCAATATCATTGACGGTACCGTTGATGGCCAGATCCCCGATGTTTCCACCCGGGAAAAATATGGGGTCCACTGTATAGGTGTCCGTTGAAAAGGCCAGTCGCTTACCACCTGCTTCAAAAACCGCCCCGTCATCCAGGTTTGCCAATAAGGGGCTGTCAAAGACGGGTAGCAGAATATCCATAGTCAATTGATGCGACATCATGCCCCCCGCACCATGGTCGAGTAATATTTTGTTTGAGGTCATAGTGTTTGGTGTTTGGTGTTGCGTGTTGCGTGTTGCGTGTTAGTGCCTTACCTGAAAAATTTTATATATTTTATGTCAAGAAAAAGAAATCACGAAATCACGAAATCTTAAAAACACGAAAATTTTCGT
>QMMS01000275.1 GCA_003647375.1 Deltaproteobacteria bacterium | reverse complement strand
CGGGAGTGCCGGTAGTGCGATCGCCTTGATCTTGGGTGTAATGGTAAGAAGGGCAGCGGAGTAGGCGCCGATACCGAAAAAGGCCACGTGCCCGAAGGATATGATGCCGGAATTGCCGATAAAGGACTGCAAGGCAATCACGAGAACGCAAAGGGTCATAAAATCCGTTACCAGCCGTGTAATAGATCGATCGTCGATAACGGCCGCAGCAACCGAAATAATCCCTAGAACCAAGGCCAGCATCCAAAACGTATGAAAAGCGGACGTCACTCTTCGTCTGGACCAGTTTTTTAACACATTTAACTCCCTGTTTTAATACTAATCAAGCCTTCCGGCCGCATGTACAGAATCACCACAACAATCATCAGGGCAAATGCATCCGTAAATGGAACTGCTCTGGTGGGAAGCATTACCATCAGCGCTACTTCGATGAAAGCCAGCAGGAACCCACCCATCACCGCGCCTTTCAGACTGCCCAACCCGCCAATAACGATGGCGATAAAAGCCTTCAAAATAGGGATGAATCCCATGGTCGGCGAAACCGCCCCCCGTCTGGAAAGCCATAAAACACCTGCAACACCCGCAACAAACCCGGAGAGCGCAAAGGAGAGAGCGATGACCCGATTGGCCTTAGCCCCCATCAGGCGCGTTACCTCAAAATCTTCGGCCGCGGCCCTAATAGCCAGACCCCATCGGGTTTTCTGAAGAAAAGCAACCAGCCCGGCCAGCGTTACAAGTCCCACCAACAGAATAATTAACGATAGAACATTGATTTGAAATGGCCCGATATTGATCATCTGGTCGAAAACTTCAGGGACAGGAATCACTTTAGGACGTTTGGAAATAAGCTGTTTGATTAAATTTTGTATGATCACCGATGCCGCAAAGGAAGCAAATAGCAGGGAGATGAACGAGGCTCCGCGTAGCGGACGGAATACAAGCCGCTCGATAAGCAGGGAAACCCCGATGGCCATACCAAGTCCGACCAAGCCGGCCACTGGGAAGGGAACACCGATTAAAATCAGAAGAAACATCGTATAACCGCACACGGTTAACAATTCACCATATGCGAAATTCAACATGCCGAGCACACTGTACACCATGCCCAGACCAAGCGCCAGGAGGGCGTAAAGGCTGCCCAGACTCAATGCGTTAATCAGCTGTTGGACCGCCACTTCGATGGTCATATTTTCTCTCCCAGATAAGCCTTTTCCATATCAACACCTGTTTCCAATAGCTGGCTCGCACTTCCGGACATCCGGATCGATCCGTTGACGAGGACATACGCACGGTCTGATATTTCCAGAGCCTGGTGAATGTTCTGCTCCACGAGTATAATCGTCAAACCTTCTTTCCGCAGGCTGTTAATAAGGTCAATCACTACCTCGACGATCACCGGCGCCAGCCCTAGGCTGGGCTCATCCAGGAGAAGCATTTTGGGCCTGCTCATCAAAGCCCGGGCAATTGCTAACTGCTGCTGCTCTCCTCCGGATAGAGTACCTGATAATTGTTGGTGACGTTCTTCTAAACGTGGGAATAAGTCGTAAATGTAATCAATTTGTTTCTTTTTGCGGGACGAGTCGCGCTCCAGATAGGCACCCATGTGAAGGTTTTCCAAAACCGTCAACCCGGCAAAAACCCGCCGTCCTTCCGGCACTAGCGCAATTCCCCTATCCAAAACATACTCCGGTGGCTGCCGTTCGATAGATCGATCCTGAAACAGAATGGAACCGTTCTGGGGGGATATCAATCCAACGATTGTTTTCAAGAGGGTGCTTTTCCCGGCTCCGTTAGGGCCTATAACCGCAACGATCTCACCCTTGTTGATATACAACGAAAGGCCGTGGAGCACCTCGACAGGTCCATAACCGGACGTCAAACCTGAAATGTTCAGCATGTGCTTCTCTTGTCCAGATATCTTCACTTTCTGATATAACCCATCTCCTGTCATGACGATAAAGACCCCCTGGTTTCTATTTGCGTTCTTTGACGAAGTCACGAAGCCCTGGCCTTCAGACAAAATTTCGCGATCGATCGAAATAAGAAACCAAGAACAATAGTACCGGCGCCAGACATGATTTTTTAGCCCAGTGGCGGGATGACAATTCATATCATGACGCCGGAGGATCTCCCTACCATCATCGCATCAGCGACGACAGGAAATTATGAAAAAATAGTATTTAAATATCCGGTACATAGGTCGGATAGAACTGATCTATAAAAACGAACTCACCATTTTCAACACCGATAATGGTTACCGGTTTTTTATTGCGTCGCGTATTCGGGTCCATGGTGTAAGTACCTAAAACCCCGTCAAAGTCGGACACATTGAGCAACCCCTTTACAATGGATTTCGGTTTAGCGGAACCGGTGGCCTCCATGGCCTGCTTGAGAAAATAGATCTCGTCATAACCCACGGCAAAGGCAATGCTATCCGGAAAATTCCCTTTCTTTGCCTTGTATTTCTGCCAAAGGGCCTCCACTTTGTTGCCCTTCACCGGGTAACCGTGAGTCGTGAAAACGAGTCCTTCCACTGCTTTACCCGCATTGATCAGGGATTCATCATGATTGCCATCCGTGGAAATCACCGGATAAGTCAGGCCTGCAGCTCGTAATTGACGCATGAAAACCGGTGTGTCCGGCAGAAACATGGGCGTAAATATGAAATCGGGTTTCTGCTTGAGGTTGGCCAGTTTGGTAACCTGGGCAGAATAATCACCGGCTTCTATGCGATAAAGCTCATAGCCCAACACTTTACCGCCCAGCTTTTTAAATGCTTTTTTAAAATACGTGGGCAGATTTTTGGTGTAGGGAATTTCTGTTGAATAAACCATGTAGGCGTTTCGATATCCCTTTTTATAGGCATATTCTGCCGCCAAGGCACCTTGAATGTTGTCCGACATGCAGATCTGAAAAGCACAGTCCCCCATGTCACCGACAAGCGTCGGCGCCGTTCCATCTCCAGTGGAGATTGGGACCCCGGACGCACAGGCCACCGAACCCTGGGCAAGCGCGGGATCTCCGGTGGTAGCAATGATGTAAACCACATCTTCATCAATCATCTCTTCAGCAAGGCGCACACCGAGTCCCTGTTCGTTTCGACAGTCCCTGGCAACCAGTTCCAGCCTTCTGCCCAGCACGCCGCCGCTGTTGTTGATCTCCTCGATGGCGAACTCGGCACCGCTACGAACCGGGGAATCATAAAATGAGTAGGGTCCGCTAAAATCACCGGGATGACCAATTTTAATGGTGCTTTTGGCAACAGCCGGAGAACTGCCCATACAAACCAACCCTAAAATCAGGATCACAACCAATAGCTTCTTCATTTTTCTCTCCTTTCACTTCACTTTATCACCTAATTTCAATAATGCTCAACTAGGTAAAGGTTAAATTGCCTGACGTTCCACCTATCTTATGAGAACCATTGCGGTGCTTCAATTGTTCGCCAGCGCCGCAATGGTGCCTGCCAGCAGACCGGCCCGCATAGCCCACGAAGAAATTTCCATGTACTCATCCGGTCCATGATCCAGCCCGCCGATGGGCCCTAGTCCGTCAATCGTCGGAACGCCTGCATGTGAAAACCAGTTGCCGTCTGACATTCCACCGGTTGAGACGGGAAAAACCTTGATCCCTGTATTCCTGGCTATCCCCCTATATATGGCAATAAGCTTTTCATTATCACCGCGCGCCATTGAAGGCCAGCTCAGATCGGTGTCTATCCCCATCGATACACCCTCATGCGCCTCAAATTCAGAGATGCACCGGACCATGCCCTCCAACGCGTTCTTATTTGCGGATCGGATGTCGATACGGGCTTCAGCCCGCTCGGGGACAACGTTTACCGCCGTGCCCCCCGATATCATCCCCACGACCAAGGTCAGATCATCGCTCAAACGGTCCAAAGCATCTATTCTTTGAATTTCCCGGCATAGTGCCAGAATGGCGTTTTTCCCCCTTTCAGGTTCCGTTCCGGCATGAGACGAGAATCCTACAGCAGATACCTTGGCCCAAACCCCCCCCTTTCTCGATACGACAAAACCGCCGCCGGGTCTCCCGCATTCCAGCACGAAACATGTGGCTGCCGTCGTCAAGTCCTCGATAAAAGGTGGCGGCGATGTCCGAGTCTCTTCGTCGCCGACAACGACAAATTCAATGGTTGGACAAGATATATTGTTTTTTTTCAGCCATTTTACTGCGGCCAGTGCTAGTACGAGCCCGCCTTTCATGTCGACGACACCCGGGCCGAACGCACAATCACCCTTGATACTGAAGGGTCGTTCCGCTACGGTGCCCTTTTTGAAAACGGTGTCAGCATGGCCCAACAGAACAATGCGGTCCTGACCGCCGGGAATGGTTGCCTTGAAGTGGCTGATGGCATCTCCGGTTTTTTTCCAGGCAATTCGGGTTTCTGCACCAGGCATCTGTTCTGCCAGTTTTTGCTCAACAGCCAGAATACCATCCGGGAAGTCCTCGCCTGAATCGATGCTGACAAGTTCGGCAATGAGGTCGTTGTAGTCGTCCAGCCGTTTTCCAACATCGGCGATACAGTCTTTTACGGCATCGGTGATATGCTCTCGTGGTTCCAATCGATGTTTTTCCTTAAGCGGGCAGTCCATGAAGCGCCAGGGCGTTTCGTGACAAAACTCCCTTGCCAATCCGATCCGCATCCTCTATGGACAGCATGTCAAAGTCCACGGCGCGTCCCAGGACCCTTTTCAATGCCGCCTTGGTTTGTCTGGCCGCCAGCCAGATCAGTTCCGGTTCGGAGGCTTCGTCCGAACCGTGAAACAACTTGTTGGCCGGGACAGATCCCAAAAACAACTCCAGGGCTCGATCAATGTAAAGAGTACTCCAGGGGGTCATGACTGACAGCTCAACATAGGCCCTGGGAAAGATGGCCGCCAAAAAAGCGGCTTCCTCCATCCAGGGATAACCGCAATGAATCAGAACGACGGGGTGTGATATGTATCGGCTAAGCAGCGGTTTCAACAAAGAAGGCCGCGCATAGTGTAATAAGACGTCAGGGTCACCGCCCCCTGTATGGATGTGAAAAGGCATCTTTACATCATTGGCAACCCCCAAAGCAACGTGCAGCAGGTGGTCTCTGACCGGTTTGCTGACGGCCCGATCTTCCTTCCATCCGCTGGCTTTCCACTCCAGAAACGATTTCGGTACTTGAGCTGGATCCGGCTGCTCAACGTCAAGGCCAGTTCGGTAGGCGATGATCGTTTTAAACGCAACCGTCCTTGGGTCAATTGCCGCCTGTTTAAGAAGCTGAACATAGCGCTCTTCAAAATCGGCCAGGTTGTCCGTATCCTGAATAGCCGACAGGATCAGCGGCTCAATTCGTACGACACGGTGAACCGGTGTGCCGGTCAATGCCTCAAAATCTTCCGGGGCCACCCTGGGTTGGGGGTATCCTTCGTCGACAAACAGGCCCACCACGTTTTGATCCGACAACAGTCGTTTGATGTATCCGGCCGGATCTGCTTGCAGGGCGGCCTGCCGTTGATCGGGCACCGCTTCTGGTGTACATTTGAAAAATGCCGCCAACCACCGCTGGGCTGCAATCGTGAGCAGGGTGCTGCGTGTCATTTCCGGAACCAGGTGGATAAGTTCCTTGTCGACCGAGTTGGATGAGCCCAGACACATGCCCATCAGCGTCAAGCGGTCCAGCCACCCGGATGGGTCAGCCTCCAGTACATGTTTCTGGCTAAACCCATGGCAGTGGGCATCTACAACTGCTGCATCTCTGAAATCCAATATTTTTTCTGCTATCATTGTTGTTTATCCTCAAACTCAAACAGTTGCCGCGTTACAATAAAAAGCCCCTATCCTTGCATTTCCGAAAAGACCTCGTGGTTTGATGGTTTGAAACAATGCTTATTATCCATTCAGGCATATCGCCAGCGCAGGTCCTCGACCATCTCCTCCAGTGTCATCGGACTGTAGCACTCCCAATCGAATTTTTTCACGGCCAGGTAGCATTCATAAAGAGGATCGCCCAACGCCTTTCTCACGAACGTCGATTTTTCCAGTTCATCGATGGCCTCCTGTAAGCTCGCGCTCAACTGTCGAATGCCTTTTTTATCCCGTTCATCCTCGG
>QMMS01000274.1 GCA_003647375.1 Deltaproteobacteria bacterium | reverse complement strand
TAACGGAGCTGGGAAAACTTATCCAGGATAAAATCCTCAAGATAGCAGCCGTAAGCACGACGCATACCGCCATTGCCATGTCTACCTTCAAGGAAACAGCGAGAATTCCAATAGATGCTCACGATACCATCTAATTGGATCTTGTCCCGCACTGCTCCGATAAACACTGGATAAGAAAATAATTTTAAACCATATAAACAATGAGGTGGCACATGATTCGAATAAACGAAAACTACCAAAAACTGCAGGCGTCTTATTTGTTTGCTGAAATAGCCAGGCGTGTAAATCAACATCAAACAGAAAACCCGGCCAAAGAGATTATCAGGCTGGGAATAGGCGATGTAACCCGGGCATTGCCGGAAGCCTGCATCCAGGCTTTTCATCAGGCTGTCGATGAAATGGCGCACGACCATACGTTTCGCGGATATGGCCCTGAACAGGGCTATCCCTTTTTGCGGGAAACCATCGCTAAAGAAGACTTCCAAAAACAGGGTGCTGATATCCAGGCGGATGAAGTTTTTGTCAGCGACGGAGCCAAATGCGATACCGGTAACATTCAAGAAATTTTTTCCCAGAAGATAACCGTTGCAATACCGGATCCCGTTTATCCCGTATATGTCGACACCAATGTTATGGCCGGGCGGACCGGGCGCTATCATGACGGCAGGTATGAAGGCATCACCTATCTGGAAGGCCGTCAGGAAAACGGGTTTATCCCCCAACTGCCTTCAACGCCCGTGGATTTGATATATCTATGCTACCCAAACAATCCTACCGGCGCTGTGATTACCAAAGACCAATTACGCCAATGGGTCGATTATGCGAGAGACCACCATGCTTTGATATTATACGATGCCGCTTATGAGGCATTTATTCGTGACGATACCCTTCCCAGGTCAATATTTGAAATCGAGGGTGCCCGGGAAGTTGCCATCGAGTTCAGGAGTTTTTCTAAAACAGCTGGCTTTACGGGTACCCGTTGTGCCTATACCGTCATACCTAAATCCTGCAGTGCCTATACCGAAAGTGGTGAACCCTGTTCACTGAACGATCTGTGGAATCGCAGGCACACAACGAAGTTCAATAGTGTCTCGTACCCCGTGCAAAAAGCTGCCGAGGCTGTCTACAGCCCGGAGGGGAGACAACAAACCCGCAAGTTAATTGATTATTATCTGCAGAATGCAGCGCTGATATTAAAGGAAATAACGGAAATGGGGTTCACTTGCATCGGAGGCGTCAATTCTCCCTATATTTGGATCAATTGCCGGCGGGATTCATGGGAATTCTTTGATCTGCTTCTGGATAAAGCTGGTGTCGTCTGCACACCCGGAGCAGGCTTTGGGACGTGTGGTGAGGGGTTTATCAGAATCAGTGCCTTCAACAATTATGAGAATGTCGCTATTGCCATGGATCGTATTAAATCGGTGATGGTTCAATAAAATCCTTTCCGGTGCTATAATTACTTGATCTATTTATTCTTACAGATCCGGATAGAATCAACGGTTTTCTTTATAATGTATTGCCTCAAAACAAAAAGATTAACTTTGGAACTGGAAATTGTGCCCGTAGCAGTACTGTTGCAGCACGAACAGATCCTTCCGCATAAAGTTGGCAGGCTTACCTATGAGTTTAAAAACCTCGCGCATCTTCAAAACCCGGTCATTGTCGATGAGAACCATGTTGTCTTGGATGGCAACCATCGGACGCATGTTTTCAAAGCCTTGAACTTCAGATACATTCCTGTTTGCAAAATCGACTATCTGAATGACAACACAAAGTTGCGATGCTGGTTCAGGCTGCTCGGACACATTCCGAATATCGATATCATCAAAAATGCCTTTGAATCATCTGGATGCATTATCCATCCGGTTCCAGACAAATCAGCATTGATGGAGGCCTTGGAAGCCAACACCAATGCATGCGGCGTTCAACGGACGGATGACTTTATCTTTATAGAATTTCCGGAGTATGTGTCCCAAAATGCGGTAACGGCATATGATCTTCTGCAGCAAATCCAGCAAAAATTAATATCTAAGGAGATCTCCCTGGATTACATTCCCTGCAACGCAGTTCATTCAGAGCAGTTCTGCCAAAAACTGCATACCGACGAAGCCGTGGTTTGGACGCCCAGGCTGACCAAAAAAACCGTCATTACCTCCGCAAAGAAAAAAAAGATATTTGCACCCAAAACAACACGTCACGTAATTCCGGCAAGGCCTCTCAATGTCAATGTCCCGGGATACTGGCTTAAGGAGAATGTTTCTTTGCAAGAGATCAACCAACGATTCGAAAATTTCCTACATTCAAAACAGGTAAGACGGTTCGGGCCTGGTCAAGTGATCGATGGCCGCTACTATGAAGAAGAGCTGTTCGTTTTTTTCGGCTTACCACGAAAGGGTTCACAATGAAAACAAAACAAAAACTGATCAGCGTCTCTGCCTTTGGGACCTATACGCCGGGCCTGGTTGCACTAATTACGAATCGGATTTTCGAAATGGAAGGCAACATCGTAGATGTTGAAGAAAACTGCAGGCGGGGTCTTTTTTCTATTTTCCTGGTGGTTGATTTCTCGGCCTCGAAACACTCCGTAGAGCGTATCATCGCGATGCTGACCGAGATACAGGAAGAGGCCGGGATCAAAATTATTCTCGACCGCTATGACGACAAGGCAGCCGTTCGGCCATCCCAACGGGAAAGCCATCTTGTAACCATCATCGGCATTGACCAGCCGGGTATTATCGCCAAGGTATCGAGCCTGTTCCACAGCTACAGTATCACCATTGAAAAGTGCAGGATGATCGCTCGGGGTGCTTTCTTTTCCATGGAGATGGTCATCGATACCAGCACAATGAATGACCATCCGGAAATGTCCCACGATGCATGCACCAAAAAGGTAAAATCCGATCTGAAGAAACTGTGTGCCGAAATAGATCAAAGCGTGGTAATTCAAAGCGGAGATATCTATCAAAGAAGTAAGAAGCTCGTCGTATTTGATGTCGAATCCAGCCTGGTGCAGCAGGCCTCCTTCAAAAAATTCATCCAAACAATCAATGGTAGAATACGCACGGTCGCCGGAGATTCTGAGCCGCGGGAAGTGTTTGACGACCAGATGGAAGCGCTGGTTGAGAATGCCAAAAGGCTAAAAGGTCTGTCTGCCGATGACCTTGAAAAATATGTTGATATTCTTCAGTTGAATCCTGGAACGTTTGAACTTATAAAGATATTGAAATCCATGGGCTTTAAAATTGCCCTGCTATCATCCGGATTCAACTTTTTCATTAAAAGAATTTTTGAAACCGCCGGGGTGGATTATGCGTTTTCAAATACTCTGGAGATAGATCAAACAGGCGTATTCACTGGAAACCTGGAGCAACCCATTATTACAGACGACACCAAAGAAGAATTGCTCGATTTTATTATGCAGAATGAAAACATCCGCAGGGAACAGGTCATTGCGGTGGGAGACGGCTCTAAATCATCCCATTTCATCAAGAATGTCGGCCTTTCCATTGCATTGAAACCTGAGAATCCGAATGTCATGACCGATGGTGTGCTCAGTAATGACCAGATTCTTAATATGCTCTACTGCCTGGGCATACCTGAGGAAGAACTGAATAAGTATCTTTCCGTCTGATTTGATACGCCGACATGGAGGAGTCATATGCGCGAGAAAAGCATTTCTCTGGAACACATTCAAGCAAATGAAAAAGCATTTCTTGTCAACCTTGTGGCCCTGTGCCCTGATGGTGTTATTGCCATCAATCGATCGGGATTGATCACCATTTTCAACCGGGCGGCAGAAGTGTTGACCGGCCATAGTGCCGAGGAAATCATCGGCAAAAAAAATATCATCGATATTTATCCTTCCCCAGAGATTGCCAGAGAAATAAAGAAGCATCTTTATTCCGACACATATGGAGATAAAGGGTACATAGAAGGTTATGGCTTTGAGATTAAAACACAGGCCGGGCAGAAGGTTCCGATCCGTCTTTCCGCTGCTTTAATATACAACAACAATGAAGAGACCGGCAGTGTGGGGTTTTTTCACGACTTGAGCCCCCAGAAGAAGATTGAAAAGAAACTACGCCGACTCTCCATAACCGACGCGTTAACCGGCCTTTACAATCAACGTCATTTTTATTCAACCCTTTCAAAGGAAATCGGACGCGCCTCGAGGTATCGACGGGCCTTGAGCCTCATCTGTTTTGACCTGGATCATTTCAAAGCCTGCAACGACCAGTTGGGACACCTGGAAGGGGACAACATTCTACGAATCGTTGGAAAGCTGCTTTTGGACATCGTTCGAAAATCTGATACGGCTTATCGATATGGCGGCGATGAGTTTTTTGTTCTTTTGCCTGAAACCGGGCTGAAAAATGCAAAGCAAACCGCTGAAAAAATCAGGACAAGTTTCAATGCCCACTGGCCATATGATGTAGCCTATAAAGACATCGACCTCAAGCAGGTAACACTCAGTGCCGGTGTGGCCCAATTGGAAGAGAATGAAACTGCTGAAGCATTGATTAAACGGGCTGATGTCGCCATGTACGAGGCCAAACGCCAGGGAGGTGATGTAGTGATAGCCCACCGCCACATGACGTCCTGATATCGCAATATGGAATTTAATATTGCACCAAAGGAAGGTTGGTGGTATCGCGGATGGATAATCACAGTGACCTACATCGACCAAACGAGGGAACATGAACTTCAAGCACCTGACCATTGAAAAAGAGCGTCATGTGGCAACCGTCATCTTCAATCGCCCGGACGCGCTGAATGCATTGAATGTTCAACTCATGCATGAAATCATAGCGACTGCTGAGGCTTTCCGTGAAGACGCCGAGACCCGTGTGGTCATATTTACCGGCGCTGGAAAATGCTTCTCTGCAGGCCTGGACCTTACCGATATCGAATATGTCCAGCGCTTCCAGGAAGATTCCATGTTGATGAAATTGCGATTTCTAAAACTTGGACCCCGTATGGTCAAGGCCATATACGATATGGATCAGATTACCATTGCCGCTGTCAATGGTACCGCTGCCGGCGGAGGGGCGTGTATTGCCGCAGCCTGCGACTTTCGTGTGGGTGCCAATGACTGCCTTGTTGGATATCCTGAGGTCGGGCTGGGTATGAACCTGAGTTGGGTAGCCCTGCCCATGTGTGTCAATCTGATCGGTCCTTCAAAGGCCAAGCAAATGGTTATTCTGGCAAAAAAAGAAAATGCCGCCACACTTTTAAAATGGGGATTTCTGGATGAGGTGGTGCCCCCAGAAGATCTTCTTGGAAGCGCCAGAAAGATGGCCGAAACATATGCTTCCAAACCACCCATTGCTGCCCAGATGGTAAAACGGAGTGTCAACGCTATTGCCTCGGCACTGGATCAGGCCATCATGCACATGGATGCAGATCAGTTTTTACTCTCATCAAAAACCGAAGATTTCACGGAAGGGATCACGGCGTTTCTTGAAAAACGAGAACCCCGATTTAAAGGGAATTGACCCGGTAATAGCGAGTTCAATCCCCGTAGCTTGTTGAAAATCATGTTTGCAGGAGTGCGGAGTCCTTTTAACTCTATCCTTCCCAATATTTATAGCAGGTGCTTGTTATGTTCGAATATTTTTCCGGCTTACATCCTGTTTATCAGGCGCTTATTGCAACCCTTTTTACCTGGTTTATGACGGCTTTGGGTGCTGCTTTGGTCTTCTTCTTTAAGACCATCAAGCGTAATGTGTTAGACGCAATGCTTGGTTTTGCTGCCGGCGTAATGATTGCGGCATCCTATTGGTCCTTGCTTGCCCCGGCCATTGAAATGGCTGAAGGATCAAATTTGCCTGCCTGGGTTCCAGCTACATCTGGATTCCTTGCCGGCGGTGCTTTTCTTTGGATTATAGATAAACTACTACCCCACCTGCACCCCGGTTTCCCGACGGAAGAAGCAGAAGGGCTCAACACCAGCTGGCGCAGAAGCGTACTGTTGGTGTTGGCCATTACCATCCATAATATACCGGAAGGCTTAGCTGTTGGTGTCGCTTTTGGGGCTTTGGCAGCGGACTTGCCCTCCGCTTCGCTTGGGGGCGCTATTGCACTGGCAATCGGCATTGGGATTCAGAATTTTCCCGAGG
>QMMS01000273.1 GCA_003647375.1 Deltaproteobacteria bacterium | reverse complement strand
CCGTTGGGATTGCCGATCTTACCACATCTACGGCGTCAGATGCCATACCGCATAGTTCACTATAGCGGAACAGCATCTTCCTTGTAGCTGCGTCAACCTCGACAATCGCTCAATTTAGGTTCACTATTCATGTGGTCGAGAGTTTTTAGCGTAATGTGTCAAAAGATCGAGAACACACAGGTAAAAATCATGTCTGAAAAACCTACCTATGAAGAATTAGAGCAACGGATTAAGAAATTAGAAAAAGCCGAGTCTGAGTACAAACGGACAGAGAAAACGTTGCGGCGAAGAAAAACACTTCTGAATGCCACCAACCAACTAGCCAAAGTTGGTGGCTGGGAATGGGATGTGGAGAAACAAGCCATGTTTTGGACAGATGAGGTTTATCGAATCCACGATTTACAGCCGAGCGAATTCACACCAGGGTCACCGAAACATATCGAGCAGAGTATTGAATGTTATGACCCAGAGGATCGTCCGTTTATTCTGGAAGCTTTTAGAAACTGCTCTGAGAAAGGGAATGCATACGATCTTGAATTCCAATTCACTACCGCAATGGGTCGCCGGAAATGGATTCGAACTGTTGCAGAGCCGGTCCTGGATGGCGATAAAGTTGTCAGAGTTGTTGGCAACATTATGGATATAACCGAGCGCAAGCAGGCCTTTGAAGCTTTTAAGGAACAGAGGGAATTTAGCGAAAAGATAATCAAAACAAGTAGAGCATTAATTGTAGGTCTTGATAAAAATCATAAAATTAGAATTTTCAACAAGGGTGCAGAAATAATAACAGGTTTCAAGAGTAAAGAAATCATTGGCAGCGATTGGTTTAAGATATTCTTTAAGCCTGATATCTACGATGAGATGGACAAGGTCTGGAGAGATGCATGGGGGGCTAAATCTCACTCTTATGTCAACCCGATCCGAGCAAAAAATGGTGACGAGAAATTTATTTCATGGCAGACAACGGGTATGTATGATGACGCAGATGGGACAAATCATTTGATGCTCTGTATAGGGGAGGACATCACCAAACGCAAGCAGATGGAAGTGGCACTGAGGGAGAGCGAGGAAAAGTACCGCCTGCTAATAGAGAATCAGACAGACTTGGTGGTCAAAGTTGACGTTGAAGGAAAATTTCAATTCATAAGCCCATCTTATTGTGAAATGTTTGGAAAGACACAGGAAGAATTACTTGACAAGAAATTCATGCCTCTTGTTCACAAAGATGATCAGGAAATAACGGCAAAGGCAATGGAAGCCCTCTATCATCCGCCATATACAGCTTTCGTGGAACAACGAGCCATGACAAAAGATGGCTGGAGATGGCTTGCCTGGATGGACACAGCAGTGCTGGATGAAAACAAGAATGTCGTAGCAATTATAGGTGTGGGAAGAGACATCAACGACCGTAAGCGGGCAGAGAAGGCATTGAAAAAAAAACAGGATGACATGAGGGGAATCCTGGATGCCTCACTCGAGACCATAGTCCTTATAGATCGCCAGGGCATGGTCATTACAGCTAACCGGACGACCTGCGAGCGGTTGAAAACCAAGAAAGAGGACTTCATCGGGCATTGTATATACGATTTTTTCTCGCCCGAGGTGGCTGAAAAACGAAGGCGAAAGTGGGAAGAAGTTTTCGTCTCGGGCAATCCCGTCACTTTTGAGGACAGCCGGGAAGAATTATTTTTCGAGCAAAGCGCTTACCCGGTTTTCGGAGACGGAGATCGTGTGGAAAAGGTGGCTGTCTTTGCTCGCGATACCACCGAGCGCAAGCAGGCAGAAAAGAAACTCAGGGAGAGTGAAGAAAAACTTGCAAGATCGAAAAAAATGGAATCCTTGGGCCTTATGGCAGGTGGTATTGCCCACGATTTGAATAATATCCTCTCAGGGATTGTAAGTTACCCGGAACTGCTTTTGATGACTCTACCCGAAAACAGCCCACTGAGAAAGCCTATCAAGACAATAAAAGAGTCCGGACTGAGAGCTGCCGATGTGGTCTCAGATTTGCTGACAGTAGCCAGAGGGATAGCTGCCGGTAAAGAGGTCAGGAGCTTGAATGTACTAATTGAAGAATACCTGGGTTCTTTTGAGCACAAAAAGGTGACTGAAATGTGCCCATCTGTCATTTTCAAAACTGAGTTTGATTCCGGTCTATTGAATGTAAACTGTTCTTCCATCCATATACAGAAGAGCATGATGAATTTAGTTGCGAACGCCTCGGAGGCCATTGAGGGTAGCGGCACAGTTATCATATCCACCGCTAACCGGTATTTGGACGAACCTTTGAAAGGTTATGAAGACATATGCATTGGCGAATACTCTGTACTGAGTGTATCCGATGATGGTTTGGGAATATCTTCCGAAGATCTTGAGAGGGTATTTGAACCGTTTTATACCAAGAAAGTAATGGGAAGAAGTGGTACAGGCTTGGGTTTGACCGTTGTCTGGAACACGGTCCAAGATCATGAAGGGTACATAAATGTAAAAAGCAATGAAAACGGCACGATATTTGAGCTGTATTTCCCGGTGACAAGAGAGGCAGTGAATGCTGAGAAAGAAAAAATATCCCTGAAAAACTATCTTGGGCATGGTGAAAAAATTCTGGTTGTTGACGATGAGGAGAATCAAAGAGATATCGCATGCGGGTTGTTGACCAGTTTGGGGTATACTGCTGAAGCGGTTTCGAGTGGACAGGAGGCGATTGAATATGTGAAGGAACGGCCTGTCGATCTAATCGTGCTTGATATGATTATGGCGAAAGGCATAAACGGATATGAGACTTATGAAGAGATAATAAAGATCCATCCCGGACAGAAGGCCATTATAGCCAGTGGGTTTGCTGAAACTGAGGATGTGAAGTCAGCCCAGAAATTAGGAGCAGGGAAATACATAAAAAAGCCTTATACCATAGAGAAGATAGGGCTGGCTGTTAAAGAGGAATTGGAGGGATAGCATTTTAAATCGACATGCACGGGTAGTGATTAATTGTCCTATTCATAAAATTATATCTGGAATTCTGATCAAGGCCCTGCTCCTTTTAGCTGTACCTGTATTTTTCTCTTCGTTACAGGCACAAGCTTCCACTGAAACCGTCTCTTTGCCTCTGTCAATCGACTATCAGCTGCTCAAATCAATCGTTATCAAGACGGCTTACACAGATCAGGGCCAGACCGCTATATTGCTGAATGAAAATGATGGTTGCATGAAAATCACGATCTCAGAACCCAGCGTCATGGAAGAAAGCTCGCGAATTCTGTTTGAAACGAAAGTTCATGTCGTGGCCGGCACCTACATTTTGAACAATTGCGTAATGCCTATTGAATGGGAAGGGTACCTCGCTTTGATTCAAAAACCGATAGTTGATAGTAAATGGAATCTGTCTTTTCACACTGTTGATTCTACTCTATATGACAAACACCACAGGTCATCAAAAATTACCGGAATTGCCTGGGATCTTGTCGAAACCCATGTTCACGAATATTTAGAAGGTATTACTATCAATCTTGCCCCGCCAATTTTGGAGCTAAAGTCAATCTTGGTGGAACTATTTCCCATTGATTTTCAAGACCCTGTACAAAGAATGTTGGAAAGTATGAGGCCTGGGATAATTGATACATCTCCTGGAGAATTACAAATCGGTATTCTTACGGAGGTTGCGGAAACCTATGAAGAGGATAAAGACATTGAAAAAGAGCGGATATCTACAGAGGACTTGGAAGTATTTATTGATACCTGGGAAGCGTGGGACGCTTTTCTAATGCATATGATTACGTCTCTCTCAAAAGAGTCTTTATCTGAAGCTGATCGTCAGATTCTTCTGGAGACACTACTGGAAACCCGGCATCGATTTGTCTCTGACTTGTTGGATGGATCTGTGGAAAGGGATTTTGTCAGGGAGCAATTCATATTGACATGGAAAAAATTGTCACCCATTTTCAGAAAACAGCTGGGTGATGACCCCTCTATGCCTCTCTTCGGCTACCTGGCTTTTTTTACAGCCGCCGACGCTTTATCGGCTTTAGATAAAATCAGCCCTACCATGGGGATAGAGATCAGCCGTAACGGTTTAATCCGTCTGGCGCGGCTGGTAGCGGAAGATGAATCATTGACCCTAGAATATCGCCTTGGTGTGAATCCGGACCTTAGGAGGGTTCTTGGTCTTGGTGCACAACCGGAAACATCAGATCCAGTCACCAATATGGAGGAATTAGAGATTGGGGGAGAGGAAGTCGATTTCATGGAAGATGATGATTCCAGTTTTAAGAAGCTGATAATGTCCTTTTTATTTAAGCCGGCTTGGGCAAAATCGGATAAGCCGACACTCACGTTCAAGGATATTAAACCGTGGGTCTTCTCGAAGAAAAATTTTGAAACGTACGTTGAGCGTGTCAAAGTTCTTCTTAGGGAAGCCGCTGATGGTACTTTGAATAACAGCAAGATCGAGGAGAGATACCACGATCTCTACCGGCTGATCGTCCTCTCCACAGCTTGGCAGGAAAGCTGTTTCAGGCAATTTAGGGTGAAGGAGAGGAAAGTGACTTACCTTCTGTCCTACAACCGCACCTCCGTGGGTTTGATGCAGGTAAACGAACGCGTTTGGCGAGGCATGTACGACCGGCACCATCTGAGGTGGAACATACGATACAACACTGCGGCAGGTTGTGAAATTATAGAGCTTTATATAAGAAAGTACACCTTGGATAGAATAAAGAAAATGAAGGAAGGAAAACCCATGGATGACGACACCCTCGCCAGAATTGTTTACGCGATGTATAATGGTGGACCAGGGCAGTTTGAGAAAATTCTCAAGCGTAAGAAAGAGGGAACGTTTTACTCAAGTGACAAGCTGTATTTTGAAAAATATTCCTGGGTGAAGAATAGTCAGTGGGAGAATCTCAGAAAGTGCCTGATTGGCGGATGAAGTTACCTTGAAGAAGGGCGGGGAGTTGAAAGAGTGGCAGGTTAGCAGGATTCAAGACCTGGTAAAAAAAAACAGTCTTAGAATTACTTGCAGAAGCGGAAGCAGAAGCAGAAGCAACAAGTCCGTAAAGGAATCGAACCGCTTAAACAGCCTTCAACAATTTGAAACTACAATAAAAAAGGTTCTTATCCCGATTAGTTGTAGAAAGCCTGATAGATTTTCAACGTAAAGTAGCGTAGATCGTGGAATCCGTAGGCTTTCCGTTTAATAACCTTTATTTTGTTATTCACACCCTCAATTTTACCGTTGTGAATAGCATAATCACAGTGGTTGAGGATACCATATGGCCTACAGATACAGACCGATACGGTAGGACTGTGGTCACTTTTATCTTTGTCGGTGGCGCGGACCTGAACAAGGAACTCATGAAGGCTGGTTTGACGATTTGGTATCACAACTTTTGAAACGACTCCAGAAGTGGTGATTGGTTGGAGTTATCAACGGCCAAGCATATATCAAAATTATGGAAATATTTAGTCGGGTAGACCTGCCTTGCGGAGGCCATCAAGGTAATGTTCCATCTGAGCGGAACTCTTGATGTAGAAAAGGGTTTTTCTGGCGAGGCTGCACGAAAATTCGGGTTTTTTCCGGAGCAATTCCTCCACGGCGGCTCGCATATCATCGACACGTCCCATATGACCCAATGCCGCGACAAGATGAGCGTTAGCCGAATAATGGCAGTTGGGGACGAGTATCGCCTTGTTGGCCCATTCTGCGGCTGCCTCATGCTGTTTCATGAACAGATGCGCCATCGATCGATACGATAGAAAGCCCCACCTCCACGGGTCATGTGGGGTTAGGCGAATGGCCTCTTCGAATCGGGAAATAGATTCACCAAACCGGTCCATGTATGCCAGCGAATCACCCAGGGCGCAGTGGGCTTGCGCAAGGTAAGGATTGAGCTTGATCGAAATATCACATTCAGCAATGCAAAGGTCGTATTCGCATCTGGCCAAATGGACCCGACCCAGCGCAAAGTGAGCCCAGGCATCCTTGTCATCTATATTAACGGCTGTTCGTGCTGTTGCGAGGGCATCGTCGAGGATTTCAGGCGTTGATTCAGCGTCGAAATACACCATGCTGAGAACGATGCTGTTCGCCAGTCTTGAGTAGGCCGGGGCAAACTTGGGATCCAATTCAATAGCGCGGCGAAACAGT
>QMMS01000272.1 GCA_003647375.1 Deltaproteobacteria bacterium | reverse complement strand
GCGTCCCAGATTATGGCAGTGCAATCTCTCATTGAGGCAGGAAAAAGATTAAGGGGCGATGTATTACTTACCTTTGTAGCAGATGAAGAATATGGCAGTATTGGTACTGAATCTGTCCTTAAAAGCTATTCAGCCGATGCCGCCATTGTCTGTGAACCAACTGGCCTCGATATTGTAATCGCTCATAAAGGATTTGCCTGGATTGATGTTGAAGTATTCGGAAGAGCGGTACATGGGAGTCTACCTGGAGAAGGCATTGACGCTATAGCAAAAGCAGGCAAAATTCTGGTTGAGGTGGAACGTTTAGGAGAAGAAATCCTATCGCAAAAAATTCATCCGCTGCTCGGCTCTCCTTCTATTCATGCTTCATTAATTCAGGGTGGAAGTGATTTAAGCACATACCCAGGCTATTGTAAGATTCAATTAGAACGTCGAAATCTGCCGGATGAAGACATGTTGACTATCTCGGAAGAAATTCAGAACCTTTTGTCTAAAATTGGCTCGCAGGATTCCAAATTTAAAGCTCAAAGTGATGTCTTTTCCTATCGATCGGCATTCGAAGTATCTCGGGAACAGCCGATTATTCAGTCGTTAAGTCGCTCGTATATATCTAATCGCGGTGAGCAACCCCAATTTGCCGGACAATCCTTTTGGATGGACTCTGCACTCCTTGCCGAGGCCGGTATTCCAACAGTAGCCTTCGGTCCCACCGGTGAAGGATTTCACGCCGCAATCGAATGTGTCGATTTCAATTCTATGATTACAACCACAGAAATTCTAATAGAAACAATGACCGATTTTTGTAATTCTAAAAAATGATGCAACGGGACATGGGTTTGCCAGTACACTTTATAAGTTAATGACATTGGGTCGCACATGACAACGACAACGAAAACGAAATAGAAGAAGGAAGGTACACATGAAATCACAGATTTTGAGTTTGGAGGATAGAGAAAAAATTGCAGCCGCTGCGATAGACCTCATAGAACATGAGGGCGTGGTGCTGACCGAATCCGAGGCAGTGGAACTGGTGCATGGAGCGGGGGCTACGGTGGACGGTGATCGAGTGCGGATGTCATCATCGCTTGTACTCGCTGCCATCGAGTCTGCGCCGGAGGGCATCTCTATCTACGATCGTCTTGGCAACCGGACTATGCGGCTTGAGGGAAACAACCACTACTTTGGGGCAGTGACCGATGCCCCTGAAGTGATCGATCCCTTTACAGGAGTGCGAAGGCCTTGCACATTTGAAGACGTGCGCCGCAACGTGTTGTTGGTGGATGCGCTGGATAACATGTACTTTGCCAACGCAACCGGTATTATTTCGGATCGGCCGCCGGAGATGGGTGCTGTTTTGTCTGCTTCACTGTCTTTCCTAAATTCGACAAAACCTCTGTTGGCTGAACCGGTAACGCAGGAAATGCTCGAAGCGTGTCACGAGATGGCAGCTTTAGCGGTGGGGGGCGAAAAGATACTGCACAAGCGGCCCATAATGATTGTTTATTCGGAGCCTTTGTCGCCATTAGCACACACCGATTCTTCAATAATGAAGCTTCTCTACTGCGCCGAGCACGAGATTCCGCTGGTCTATACACCGTATGCAGCAGCGGGAGCAACGGCGCCGATGAGCATTGTGGGCAATGTGGTCCAACTGTGCGCCGAGTCGCTGAGCGGCCTGGTCGTCCATCAGTTGAAGCAAAGGGGAGCTCCTTTCATCTTTGGCGCTATGCCCTCGATCATGGATATGGGGACGACCGTGTTTTCGTATGGCGCGCCCGAGTTCCAACTTGGCAACAGCATGATGGCCGAGATGGCTCACCACTTCCGACTGCCAAACTTTGGAACGGGTGGAAGCAGCGATTCACAGGTATTTGACGGCCAAGCCATATTGGAGGCTTCCTCATCGTGCATGATGGCCATTCTATGTGGTGGGCATCTGGTGCATAACGTGGGTATGCATGGGAACGCCACGCTGATGATTCCCGAAATGATTACGGCAACGAGTGAAATCATTGAGATGCAGGAGGCAATGCTCGGTGGCGTTGTGGTGAACGACGAGACGATGGCGCTCGATTCGATCCGGGAGGTGGGACCGATGGGCGAGTACGTGACGAACGCGCATACGTTAAAGCATTTCAAGGATGTGTGGTATCCCAAGCTTCTTTTCCGCGGAGGTGATAAGACCTGGAAGGCATCAGAGCAGTTGACATTCGAGCAGCGGGTAACGGAAAAGACTCGCAATCTAATTACAAAACATGAGGCGAAACCTGTTCCAGAAGAGATCAAACGGCAGATCGAAGAAGTGGTTGTTCGTGCGGGAGCGCTGTCTGCTGAGTGATTCGAATAGCACGGTAACATATATTATTCCAGAACAAAAAAGTTCCTGTCTGACCAAAGAAGCAGCAGGCAGGAACTTTTTATGTCTTGGATTTATAAGTTTTAAATTAGGGTATCAGCTTTCAATGGTACCGGCCCTGACCCCTTTGAGATATTCCATACAGAACTGGTCGTGGCCTAAAAGCATATCCGCCGTCTGAATGGATGCCATGATCTTTTTGTCAAGCGGATCTATTATAGCAGAATCCATTCCCGCATCCATCATCAGTGTCACAAAGGTCCGGTTGATGATATGCCGCTGAGGCAGGCCATAGGAAATGTTGGATAGCCCGCCTGTGATGTGAACATCCGGGAATTCTTTCTTAATTTGCCTTACGGCCTCAAGCACCATAGTACCCTTGTTGGAATCCGTTGAGATGGGCTGTACTAAAGGATCCACATAAATATTGGGTGTAGGGATATCAATTTTGTTCAGCTCGTTTATCAGCAATTTACCCCTTTTGAAAATATCTTCAGCCGATTCTGGCATCCCGGCATCATCCATGCAAAGGGCAATGACCTTACATTCCTTCCCGGTAAGAAAAGGTATCATGGCGTCAAACCGGTCCTTTTCCAGGGAAATTGAGTTGATGACCGGGGTTTTGTCAACCATGGCAAATGCCATTTCGAGGATTGCCGGGTCCGGGGAGTCCAGAGACAATGGTACGTCAACCATGGGCTGAATGGTGTCCAGCAGCCAGCGCATATCATCTTCCTCATGGCCAATTCTGGCCCCGGCATTTACGTCGATGAACGCAGCACCGGCGGTCTGCTGCTGTCGCACATCCTCGATTATATACTCGGCATTTCGGTTAGCTACTGCCTCCTGGACCAGTTTCCTGGAGGTGTTGATTCTTTCGCCTATCACTTCAAACATCGCTTGCTCTCAATCCGGGGTCAAAATTCAAGACCTGACCCCAATTATCTAATTAATAAAAGATTTTGCCAGTTTAGAGGCAGAACCTGCATCTGCAGCAAACCCGTCAGCACCGATTTCATCGGCAAAGGCCTGGGTTACAGGAGCACCGCCTACCATAATCTTAACTTTTTCCCGAAGACCTGATTCCACAATGGAGTCCACGGTTTGTTTCATGGCCTGCATGGTGGTGGTCAAAAGGGCTGACAGGCAAACGATCTGGGCATTTTTCTTTTTGATCTCTTCCACAAAACCTTCAGGGGTGATATCCACGCCTAAGTTGTGGACTATAAGTCCAGCACTTTCCATCATCATACCCACAAGGTTTTTGCCGATATCATGAAGGTCTCCTTTGACCGTACCAATGATTACCACGGTTTCATTGCCCCCTTCTCCCTCGCCTAGCAGGGGTTTGATGGTCTCAAGGCAGGAGGCCATGGACTGGGCAGCCATGAGTACTTCCGGGATGAACATGTCTCCGGATTCCATTTTTTCGCCAACAATATCCATACCGGCAATGAGCCCCTGGTTCAGGATCTCGTTGGCAGGTACACCTGCTGCTACAGCATCATCAACTAACTGGGTCAGCTTGCCTGCATCGCAGGATACCAGTGCCTCGTTCATTGCATTAAAGTCTGCCATTTTATTCTCCTATTTTTTGTTAAAAACTTAAGTTACGTTGTTTGTATAGCGACTTGTCGCCTAAATTAAAATTATTTTTTCTATTCCAGGATATCCTGACTCTGTTTCACCAACTACTGCTTTAAACTTGAATTCGTTCTGTTTCATCGGGTATTTTGATAACAGGCTTTATCTTACTCAATTCTTCGATTGGGATATGACATTTGATAACATGTCGGTCACTTACCACCTGATCCTGCGGCGGTTCATTATCACAGATTGTACCCATTTTCCGGTGGCACCGGGTACAAAAAGGGCATCCCGGTGGAGGACTTATGGCACTTGGCAGGTTACCTTCCAGTACTATTTTACGCTTTGTTATTTCCGGATCAGCAATGGGAACGGCTGATAGTAATGCTTCTGTATAAGGATGATAGGGGGGAGCAAAAACCTCTTCTGTGGAGCCTCTCTCAAGTATATGTCCCAGATACATGACAACAATTCGATCTGACAGATAACGGACAACACTTAAATCATGACTGATAAACAAAAGTGTGGTTTTATGCTCACGCTGGATATCCATCAAAAGCTCTGTAACGGCTGCTGCTACAGATACATCTAAGGCAGACACAGGCTCATCGGCAATGACAATACTCGGATTTCCGGCAAATGCTCTGGCAATACCAATCCGCTGTTTCTGACCGCCGGATAACTGCCTTGGTTTTCTGAAATAAAAATCCCTTGGCAGTTTGACTATATCCAGTAAGTTCATAACCCGATCAAAAATTTTCTTTTTATCGGTCTCAATACCAAATTGTTTGATAACCCGTGATATCTGTCCACCAATGGAATGGCTCGGATTTAAGGTGTCAAAGGGATTCTGGAAAACCATTTGCAGAGAACGGATTTGTTTGGTGGAACGATCCCTGACTTCAATATCAGAGATATCTTTGCCGTTATGACGAATCTCACCATCAGTTCCTGTTTCCAGCCCCATGAGAACTTTAGCAAAAGTAGATTTTCCACAGCCGGATTCCCCGACAATGGCAACAGTTTCACTTTCATGAGCTGTAAAGTTCAGCTCTTCATTTGCTTTAACATGTCGTACAGTTTTACCCGAAATCAAGGCTGCCAGAGAGGTGTCTTTTACCTCATAATATTTTTTCATGCCATCAACATTGAGAACCCGCTCACCGATCTCAAGAGCCTCTTTGACATTCTCACCTGATGCTTCTTTTGTGTGATCAATATCTTTATACTGCAAGCAACGCACTCGATGGTCAGGTGCACTGCCTTCAACATTTTCCATTCTAAAATGGTCTTTATCACAAAGCCCTGCTTTAAAATGGTCACAACGCGGGCCAAAATAACATCCTTGCGGACGTTCAAAAGGCAGTGGCAGTTGGCCTCTTATAGGTTTCAGCGGTGCTGCATTTTTGTCTGTGGTTGGTAATGGAATACATGAAAAAAGACCATGTGTATATGGATGTTTTGGCCATGTAAAAAGAGAATTAATAGTCCCCTCTTCTACAACTTCACCAGAATACATCACAAAAACCCTGTCACAGGTTTCAAGAATAAGTCCTAAATTATGAGAAATATATATCTGGGAAGTACCAAATTTTTTACTGATATCTGAAATCAAGTTCACAATGCCTGCTTCCACGGTAACATCGAGAGCAGTGGTAGGTTCATCTAACAGTAATAGAGATGGTTTGGATAAAAGCCCCATGGCAATGACGACTCTTTGCTGCTGCCCGCCGGAAAGCTGATGGGGATATGACTCCATCACCCTTTCAGGATCGGGCAGTTTGACATCCTCCAGCATTTGTATGGATCTCTTACGTGCTTCTTTTTTAGAAATATCTTCATGTGCCAGAGGGACTTCCATGAGCTGGGTACTGATCTTAAGACTTGGATTTAAAGATGCAAAGGGCTCCTGATAGATCATTGATATTTCAGATCCCCTGATACTGCGCAGTTCATCTTCGCTGAACGTGGTTAAATCACGACCTTTGAAGGTAATGGATCCGCTTTTAATACCGCCGTTTGCTCCCATATACTGCATTATCGCCATGGCAACTGTTGATTTTCCACAGCCGGATTCTCCGACAATACCGATGGTCTCACCTGGCTTAACTGTCAGGGAGAAATCAACCACAGCCGGTATTTCTCCTGCCCGTGTATAATATGAAATACAAAGATCTTTACAAATCAGTACAGGTTCTTGCTTG